>CAVRZU010000054.1:0-6353 GCA_963725365.1 uncultured delta proteobacterium
GCCTTTGGATTATGCGAATCAATGCGGGGGTCCGCGTGCACGATCTGAGCTACTCCAAATTCATGTTCGGCTTGAAGAAGGCAAATATCACGCTTGACAGGAAAGCCTTGGCCAATCTTGCGGGCACCAACCCGGAGGCTTTTGCCGAATTGGCCAGGATCGCGAAAGAAGCTGTGTAGGGAATGAAAGAGGCTGTTGACAAACTTGTCGAAACGGCTTCCCGCGCCCTTTCCGGGCTGGAAGAGGACCCAAAGGCCCTGGACCAGGCCCGGATTCGTTTTTTGGGCAGGAAGGGAGAACTCGCCCAGCTTTTCAAGGAGTTGGGAAAGGTCCCGGAGGAAGAACGCCGGGAAGCCGGCAGGTTGCTCAATGAGGCTAAATCGAGGCTGGAGCAGATCTTTTCGCAGGCATCGGTGATGAGCCGTGAGATGGTGGCCTCCCGCCGGGAATCCATCGACGTGACCGTTCCCGGAAGGCTCCCGCCCATGGGCCAGCTTCATCCGATTACCCAGATGACGGTGGAAATTTGCCGTATTTTCAACTGGCTCGGGTTCGAAACGGTCGAGGGGCCTGAAATCGAGCTGGACTACTACAATTTCGAGGCGCTCAACATCCCCAAAGACCATCCAGCCAGGGACATGCAGGACACCTTCTATATTTCCGAAGAGGTGGTGCTCAGAACTCATACCTCGCCTATCCAGATCAGGACTATGGAAAAGCGAACCCCCCCGATCCGGATCATAGCTCCCGGAAGGACATACCGCCGCGATTCCGACGTCACTCATACGCCCATGTTCCACCAGGTCGAAGGTCTGATGGTGGGCAAGGGCATCTCCTTCGGCGACTTGAAAGGCATCCTCACCGAATTCGTACACCAGATGTTCGGCCCTGAGGTCGGACTTCGCTTTCGACCCAGTTTTTTCCCTTTTACCAAACCGAGCGCCGAGGTGGATATCGAGTGCGTAATATGCCGTGGAAGCGGCTGCCGGGTTTGTAAAGGCACCGGATGGCTCGAAATCCTTGGGTCGGGAATGGTGGACCCCGAGGTCTACAAGCACGTCGGCTACGATCCCGAGGAGGTAACCGGTTTTGCTTTCGGCATGGGAATTGAACGCATAGCGATGCTCAAATTCGGAATAGACGACCTTCGCCTGTTCTTTGAAAACGATCTGCGTTTCCTGGCCCAGTTTTAGGGGCGGTTGATTTTTCTTGCCGCCGCCAAAGGCAGCGGCCAACCTGGCCGGCGGTCCCACCGCCTTGCTCCCTTCAAACGCTGAATTGGTTTTCAGTCCAACTAAAAATTAAAAACTGAAAACTCGAAACTGGAAAATAAACGATGCTTATAAGTCTTAAGTGGCTTTCCGACTACGTTGACTGTTCGCTTTCCGCCGAACGGATCGCAGACGGCCTGACAATGGCTGGTTTGGAGGTGGAGTCGGTTTCATTGCGTCACCCTCAACTCAAAAATGTTGCGACTGTCAGGATCGAAGCGATAGAGCCGCATCCGAATGCCGACCGGCTGAAGATCTGTCTGGTTTCCGGCCTCGGTGGTTTGCGCAGGATCGTCTGTGGCGCCCCGAACGCACGCGCCGGAGCAATTGCTCCGCTGGCCCTCCCGGGGGCCGAACTGCTGAGCGGAACTGTTACGGAGACCAAAGTACGAGGCGAATTGTCGATGGGCATGCTCTGTTCGGAAAAAGAGCTTGGCCTGGGCGAAGACCACAGCGGAATCTGGCTTCTGCCCGGCGGCACGCCGGTCGGGGTCCCTCTTGACGAGGCCATCGGGATAAAGGACATACTGATGGAGGTCGCGATCACTCCCAACCGTGGAGATTGCCTCTCGGTGGTGGGCATTGCCAGGGAAGTGGCGGCGCTTTGTAAAACATCTGTAAAATATCCTTCTACTGCTCTAGATGAAACAGGGCCCTCTATCGGGACGCTGACATCGGTAAGCGTGGAAGACCCCGAAGGCTGTCCCCGCTATACGGCCAGGCTCATACGGGGCGTAGAGATAGCTCCATCCCCTCAATGGCTCAGGGAAAGGGTAGAGGCCCTTGGCGTCCGGTCGATCAATAACATTGTCGATGTCACCAACTTCATTATGCTGGAGCTTGGACAGCCGCTTCACGCTTTCGACTTCAACCGGCTGCGGGGCCGCCGCATAGCGGTCCGAAAAGCGGGGCCGGGCGAGAGGTTCACAACGCTGGATGGCGCCGAGCGCGAGCTTGCCGAAGGCGCCGTGTTGATCTGCGACGGAGAAGGTCCGGTTGCGATAGGCGGCATAATGGGCGGGTTGAATTCGGAAATCTCGCAGGATACACGGGATGTTCTCATTGAGAGCGCCTACTTCGATCCGCTCTCGATTCGGCGGACCAGCAGGAGGCTCGGGCTCAAGACCGAATCGAGCTACCGGTTTGAGCGAGGCGTGGATTCGCAGGGCTGTCTAAGGGCGCTGGACCGGGCGGCGGAGCTGATGTTAAAAGTTGGGGGAGGCGAGATTGCGTCCGGGAGCATCGACGTTTACCCAAAACCGATAAAGGCGCAGCAAATAGTTCTACGGGTGGACAGGGCCAATATGTTTCTCGGGATCCGGCTATCGGCCGGGGAGATGAAAGAGGTGCTCGAGCGAATTGAAATGCGGGTTGAGGCGCTGGACCCGGATCGGCTTAATCTGCTTAGTGTGACTGTGCCGGGTTTCAGGGGGGATATTACTAGAGAGGTTGACCTTCTTGAGGAATTGGCCAGGATTTGGGGCTACGACGGAATTCCGGTTACCAGACCGCTTGCGGCGGTCGAAGCCGCTTCATTCGATCCCCATCAAAGGTCGCGCGCCGAGATGAAAAATCTTCTAACCGGCGCCGGGTTCTTCGAGGTTATCAATTACTCGTTTATCTCCCTGGAGTCTATCCGAAGACTTCGATATCCGGAAGGAGATCGAATACTGGCCCCGAATCAGGTAAAGAACCCTCTGAGCGACGAGCAGGCCGTTATGAGGACGACCCTGTTGCCCGGGTTGCTTAATAATGCGCGCTACAACTTCGACCACAGGAGCGAAAGCTTCAGGATTTTTGAACTGAGCAAGGTTTTCCTGCCCCCAGCAGCAGCCGAAGGCCGCTGCGAATCCGGCCGGCGGTCCCAACACCCCGAAGAGGTTCACCACATTGCGGGAGTCGTTGCTGGAAAGCGCCTCCCGCAGGATCTTTACAGCGATTCCGAGGTAGACTATACGGACATAAAGGGAACAGTCGAAGCTGTTTGCAGATTCTTCAGGATCGATGATATCCGGTTCCGAGCGCAATCTCTTCCTCCGTGGCTCGACCCGTCTGCGGCAGCCTCTGTTTTCGCTTTTTCCGCTTCTTCCCCTAAACGCGAGCGGCTCGGAGAACTCGGCAGGGTAAGTCCTGAGGTGATGGAAGCCTATGATCTGAAACGGCCCGTATATGCTTTCAGACTCGACTTCGACAGGCTCTTCGCCCTGAGCGGGCAGGCGCCGGTTTACAAGGCGCTTCCAAAATTTCCGCCGGTTCCGCGGGATATAGCGCTGATTGCTGAAGAGGCAATGCCGGTGGAAGAACCTCTTGATTTTATCCGGTCACTGAATGAACCCCTGATGGAAAGCGTCGAGATATTTGATATATTCAGGAGTGAACAAATCGGGGCAGGCAAGAAGAGCGTTGGTTATAGGCTAACATACCGGGCCACGGACCGCAGCCTTACCGATGAAGAGGTTAACGCCCTCCATGGCGAGTTGGTCAGGAAGGTGACTTCGAGGTTCGGTATTTCCCTGAGATAGAGGAAGAGCAGATTGTTGCTCTTGTTTGAGGAAAAACGGTGGGCGAACAGGAAATCACAAGGGAAACCATATTAGATAAAAGCCTGCCCTGTCAGGTGACTTTTGTAGTGGGTGAAAGGACTTTCAAAGGGACCTCCATGCACTTTAATGACAGGGGCATGCTGGTGATATGCAAGAACCCCGCTCCATTGAACGCCAAGGGGCAAATGACGCTCAGCTTTCCTGGTCTTAAGAACCCGGTGGAACTGACCGGCGAGGTGGTCTGGACCAATATACACTGCGTGGGTGATACGCTTTCGCCCAAAGGAATGGGAATAAGGTTCGTCAATATAGAAAGGGATCTGGAGAAGCTGCTCTCCGAGCTTTCCTCGCAGTACGAATCGCTCGGCAGCATGTATGCCTGTTATTACGCTTAGCTCTTGTCTGTAAGCAGACCTTCAGGCCCTGGATGCTCCTGAAGTCCGATTAGGGGCTGGAAACTTATTTTCTCTCTTTGGCCTACCTTCAATCTCGGTGGGCTCTCAGAAATGTCCGCAGCCACATTCGGGCGAAAGGACAAGAGGCGGCTGGAGTTGGCGCAGATTGTCATAGTATGGAAGATATGAGCGACCCCGCTTAAAAGCGGTGAGAATATACCGGTTATGGCCAGCATGGCGCTGATTAGATCGGTCGTAACTGCAAACCAATGGTTCTGGGCGATAATCCGAAGAGTTTGACGGCTTAAATGGCGGATAAACAAAATGCGGTCCAACTCACCGTCCATCAGTGCGATGTCGGCAGCTTCTATGGCCGCTTGCGCGCCGCCAGCCCCTATGGCAATGCCGATATGGGCCAGGGCCAGGGCTGGAGCATCATTGATTCCGTCCCCCACAACGGCCACATTATGGCCACTGGCGACCAGGTCGACCACATATGCTGCCTTATCTTCGGGCATCATATCGCCGCGGAGTTGAGTAAGGTTCAAATCTCTTGCAGTCTGTGCAACTACTGATTGGGCGTCGCCACTTATCAGATGCAGCGCGGTGATTCCTTCCCGTTGCAGTTGTGCCACGAACATGGCTGCGTTCGGTTTTATGTCGTACTTGAGTCCAATCATTCCAAGGACCTGACCGTTTTGGGCCACATAAATAATAGAACAGCCTTCCACCGCAAGCCTTTCGGCCATAGCTTTCAAATTGTCGATGTCAACGGCCTCATCCTGCATTAGGGCGGGATTTCCCACGATGAAATAGTTTTCGCCGATCTGGGTTTTAACTCCCCGGCCCAGAATCGTTGAACTCATGGCCACGTTTCCGACCGGCCAATCTTTTCGCGGGACCGACTGAACGAGGGCTCTGGCAATTGGATGTATATTACGTTGTTGGGCTGCAGCGGCAATGCCAAGTATACGTTCAGGTGCAATATCGGCAGTGCGGGGGATGACCCCCTTTACTACCGGAAGATTATCGGTGAGCGTGCCGGTTTTATCAAAGCAGATGCAATCGATAGATGCGAAGCTCTCAAGATATGGACCGCCCTTGATCAATACCCGATGCGGCTGCATTGGCCAACGCTGCCGTGACGGCAGTCGAAGCCGCCAGGACGGTGGCGCACGGGCTGGCCAGGGCCAATTGGACGGCCAGGGTTTTGACGACATTGCCGGTGAACAAGAAGGTTGCAGCACTGGCGCCGACACCAATCAGGGCCAGGCGTGAGGCGAGTTTATCGGCCTGCTTTTCGACCATGGTGCGTCCGGCCAACGCTTCTTCGACCATACGCGCCACCTGGGCCAGATAGGTCGCTTCACCGACCTGTTGCGCTTTGATCTGCAATTGACCCTGCTGCAAAGTTGTTCCGGCAAAGACCTTGTCACCTTGGGACCGTAGTTCCGGTTCTGCACGCCCGGTAATATGGGCTTCATCCACTTGGGCCTGGCCTGGACCACCTCACCATCAACTGGAATCCGTTCTGTGGCGCGAACGGATAGAATGTCTCCGGCCTGAATGCGGGTAATGGGGGTTTCAACCTCGACCCCATCTCCGATAACAAAGGCGCTACTGGGGGAAAGAGGAACAGCTTACGAATGGACCTA
The DNA here is from genome assembly GCA_963725365.1 of uncultured delta proteobacterium. Classification (GTDB taxonomy): domain Bacteria; phylum Desulfobacterota; class Syntrophobacteria; order Syntrophobacterales; family Syntrophobacteraceae; genus SbD1. The sequence continues at coordinate 5,865 of CAVRZU010000054.1, forward strand.
CGCGACCTATCCTGGATGTAGTCTTCCAGCAATTGGCCGAGTTCCTGTATCCAGATCACTTCCAGGGCGGCGACGGCTTCACCGGTCGTTAAGGCCAGCAGGACTGCTGCAGATAAAAACGTATTCGCAGTTAGGAGCTCTTGTTGGCGCCAGGTCGGAAAAAGCGCGATAAAAAAAGGTTGCTGCCCCCTAGGACCGTTCCGGTCACAAGCCAGGAAGATGGCAGGGGCGCCTTGCGCACAAAGCGTCTCCACAAATAGAAAAATGTGAAGGCCGAAAAATCTCCAACACATTAGAATACCGCGCCGCAATGACCCGGCTAAATCGGATTGCCCTGGCACCCGGCATGATCGATGGACAGCGGCGCTGAGAAAACACAGGGTTCCAATTTGGCCACCGTCATTTGCAATCGGCTGAGGAGTTGCGGCGCATCGACCGCATGTGCTTCATAATGTATAACGACACTGCCGGTAATCGGCCTGATGCTGG
>CAVRZU010000055.1:0-6849 GCA_963725365.1 uncultured delta proteobacterium
AGCAGGTCCTGCAAACACGGGAAGCCACTCCGGGAGAATGCCCGAAGCCTGGAAACAAATAACACAGACCGATCCTGCCCGGTTTGCCAAGCTCCAATACGATTTTATAGAAAAGACCCACTATCTTCCGGCCGTTCAGGAAATTTCAAAGCGAACCGGCCTGGATATATCAAAATCCCCAAGGGCACTTAAGGAGGTGCTATGGAGCACAGCCGTTCAGCATGGTCCAAATGGCGCGACTAAGATTTTCACCAAAGCGATAAAGCGGGCGCAAGACAAAAACAATGGAGTTAAAATGGCCCTAATTGATCGGCTCGGTTTACGGGGTTATAGCTTGCCAGTTCGGATCGTCCGAACCGGGGGTCAGGGCCGCTGTCCGCAGCCGTTTCGAGGAAGAGGGGAAAATTGCTCTCGCCATGCTTTCCGATCCGTTTCTTAACTCCGAAAACGTGAGATCATAGTAAGGCTCGATGAGGAAATATTTGCGCACAAAACAAGAAAAAAATTCCCTCCTAAACCACCGGGGGGAAACCTCTCATTGTAAGTCACCGATATAAAAAGCCTTTCCTGCCCCCGAATTATTGGTATCAAGTTTGCTCTTCTTTTTCTTCGAAAGCCTGTGAAATTGAGGAATAAACTTATATCAAACCGTCACCGGATGAGAAAATGGGATCAGGACAGGTAAGCGCCTCACAATTGATGGCATCCTTTCTTGGAAGCCAAAATGAGAAGATAGGGCAAGCTATAGCAGGCAACGGTTTTGCCGGTGAACTTGAAAAGTTCATACCCAAATCGGCTGGCGGCGCCGAACCGTCTGCGGGGGATGCTGCGGCAAAGCCTGGAAAGGTAAACGCGGCCGCCCCGGGGAAAGTGGCCTCATCGGCTAATGCGCCTGCCGCTCCTTCTATAACAAAAAACGCCCCCTCCTGCTCTTGACTCCGAAGCAGCATGCCGCCGATTCTCAGGGCCAAAATAAACGCGATAAAAGCAAAGGCCCAGAAAGAGCAAAGCCTTTTCGTCAAAGACCCCACCATTACCGAGAACGGTATCGGCCGACCTTCGATACCCTGCAAACAAGAAAGGCGTGCAAAGACATCCAGAATAAAGATGGGTCGATTTCCATCAAAGACCTCAAATCCCTGCTGGATACTCAGCCCGCGAATGGTCCTGGAGTTAACGCTCAAGTCCCGGCGGAACACGTCCGTGCGCTGGTCAAATCAATAATTATCAAGGATAGCGGTCCAAGCGGGGAAAAAATTGGAATCCGGAGTGAACCTCAATTTGCCGGTTCAGGTCAAGACGCAAGGATCGTACAGTCCGGATGAATTCCGGGGTTCTCGAAAAAGTTTTGCAGAATGCGGATACCACACCGGACCAGCCTGCGCGACAGGGAATTCGGACAAGTTTGACGGAAAATGCTCCCGGGAAGACGAGCGGGACGGCGGCCGGGACGGCGGATGCCGCTCAAGCCCCAAAGGTGGGCCAAACGGAAAGGCTTACAGAAACTATTCTTCCCTCTTTTATCTCTTCAAATCGTGAAAATGATTTGGCCGACAGGATTTTGGCCGAAAATTCCAACAATCCGCAGCTTGGGCGCAAAGTGCAAAAGTGCAGGATATCAGAGATATCCCCGAAAAATATCTTGAGAATATTTCAAATAATTTAAAGTCCGGCGAACCGCTTTGTGCTGATGTCCCGAAGGCGCCGGCTGAAGAGGGTCCACCAGGTTTGGAAGCTGCTCTGAAAGTGGGAGCAAGTTCCTCATCACCCGGTTCGGCCTCCACTTCGGCCACGGCAGGGCAGGAAAAGCGGGCATGCCTGTGGGGGACCTCGAGCCTGTTTTGAAACAGTTCGACGCAAAGATAGTGTCCATACTCCCTCAGCCGGTGTTAAAGGCAGATGAGGACCCTTCGGCCCGCCTGCCTGACCAGAGCCCGGCCGTCCAGGCGCCGGGCCTTGCCAACCTGGTCAAGGGGGCGGAAAAACAGGCCGACAGTTCCGCAGGAGAGTCAAAAACGTGGAAACTTTCGCACGACCTTGCCGAAAATTCAGTGGACGGACCGATAAAGGCGGATTCCACCCAAAATCTTTCCGATCAATCCTCTTCCAATGGGTCATCTTCAGATAACAGCACAAACAACGAGGCCGCTGACTCCGCTCAGACGGCTCAGGCACGCGCGCTCCCGACAGAACTCGATCCGGGGCTACTGCAGGCTCAGGTTCGGCAAATTTTCCGTGGCATGCAGTCGGATTTGGCTCCTGCGGAATCTCTGGCCGGTAAATTGACTCAGAATACCGGCATGCAAAACGAAAAACCTGAATCGACAGTATGTGGGTGATGCCCCTGTTGAGGCCGGCGGAAAAACCGCCGATCAATCGGGCTCACCTGGCATGTCATCCAATTTCGATTATTCAATCGAAAATCTGCTTTCCCGAGCCGATCCGTCGTCTTCGGCGGGAGTGGCAAACTCAGGCCAGTCTTTGCAGGAAGGTGAATCGGCAACGGCCGCCGACACCCTCAAAGCCGTGGACAACCGCGTAGCGATTGGCGAGCAGGATAGCGTACTGGCGTCAACGCGGATCGAAAAGCAGTCCGGGAGCAGCGATTCCGCCCTTGGAGGCGCGGTTTTCCAGTGCCCGGCATTAAGTCCGTCCGGCAGCGGGATAAATATGCCCCAAATGGATAATTCGGCCCACGGCAGCTTTGCCTCCTACGATCCTAACCGGACGGCCGAACTTGTCCAGGACATGCGGGAGCAGCTCACCGGGACCCAGGCGGTCAACTGATCATCGAGATGGAGCCCGAAGGACTCGGAAAGATCAACATCAAGGTTGGCGCAAAAAAAGGAGAAATCTCGGTAGAGGCCATGACGCAAAGCGCACCTGCAAGAGAGGTCCTGATGAAACATTCCCCCGAGCTTCGCCAGGACCTCAAAGACCAGGGGCTTGTGCTCGAAAAATTCATGGTTGACGTAAATCGAGACAAATCGGGCGATGGAAATTACCCCGAAGGTTACAAACCAGGTGGCAAAACCGCGCTACCCCCCAAAGTGGCAAGAGTTCGCAACGTTCAAGCCGCTGATACCCCCGTCTACACCACAAAAAAAGCCGATCGTTCCCAGATAAGCATCTTTGCATAAGAATTCGGGCAGTGGGTCAGTGACCCACTACCAAAACTCGCATTCCATCTTTCGCCCGTAGCCGTCATTGCGCATACGAAGAGCCCCAATGCTGTTGCTTTAAGGTCATTGATTTGTATGGCGGGCTTTCCAACCCGCCATCTCCATCACCAGACCGAGATGGTCCGGGCGCCACATGAATGTGGCCTGCGTGGGGGCTTTCTACTTTCTCACGGGATTGCCAAAGAAGAGTGGACGCGATTGGTTTATTGTATGATTATTGGTGATGGTTCGGGGAAGAAACAAAAAAGGCGGCCGAAGCCGCCTTTTTTGTTTCTTCATACCGCCTACCCCTGTATCAGGCCCACCACTGTCTGGAGCAGCGTGCTGCCTGTGGCGATCGATTTGGAGTTTGCCTGGTAATCGGCCTGGTAGTTGATAAGGTTGACCATCTGTGCGGTCAGGTCCACGTTCGAGCCTTCCAACGCCCCGGATACTACCGACCCGCCTGGCCGGCACCCTGCCGATCCTAATATGGGGTGCCCGCGCTCGCCCCCGGAGTGTACATATTTTCCCCGTCCCGGATAAGACCATTGGGGTTCGGGAAGGTGGTTATCCCGAGTTGGGCGATTTGCGTAACTGTGCCGGTGGAATCGGTCCCGGTAACGTTTCCGAACTTGTTGACGGCATAGCTGGAATATTTGGGGTAGGGTACTTTCGTTGGGTCTTCTATTTGAATGGGTTTGCCCGCGTTGTCGAGCACCTCGTTATCATGCATGTCGGTGAGATATCCCGCTGTGTCTATCTGGAAGGATCCATCCCGGGTGTAATATTCTGCCCCGCTGCTGTCCTGGACGCCGAAGAAACCGTTGCCCTGGATCATCAAATCCGACCATGATCCGGTCTGTTCCTCGTTGCCGGTGCTAAAATCCGTCGTGGTGCCGAGCACTGTCGAGCCTACGCCCATAGCTGTAGTGTTTACGTTATCGCTTGCCATAATTCCGCCCACCAGATCGCCGAAGTTTACAGTATTGGCTTTCCATCCGGTGGTATTCGCGTTTGCGATGTTGTCGCTTACAACGGACAGAGCTTCACTGAAGGTATTTAACCCTGAGATTGCCGTGTACATCATGTTAGCCATTTGTTTCTCCTTTTCTGATGCTTAAACGCTGGATTCAGATTAGTTCATATGCCTGTATCGAAATTCATGGCCGGATGCCATCGCTCAAAACGCCTGCGGCGTCGTGCTGCTCGACGAGTTGCCTGTCACTCCAGATACGCTCGTTACCGGGACAGTGATTCCATTGGGTCCCGTAAGCAGGGTATGTTGGGGGATTACTTGTCAGGTTGCATGAATAGACCTGCCCTCGGACCGTGGTTGGAAATCGATGCGGTCCCATCGGATGCAGCTGGCCGTTAACATTGCACGTGTAGGCGCCGTCGGCCACCGTATTTCCACTTTGAGTCAAACCTGTCCATGGTATGGTAGTAGTTGCCCGCATTCTGAGAGCCGAGGTTTCCTGTATAGACTGTATTGCCGTTGGAGTCTGTATGGTGTAGTTGACCGTAGCCGCCGATCGGAAGAGTATAGTTGACTGTAGTGGGGGCTGCCCGAACTGACGGTGATGGTGTTCATTTGGGCCGTTACCTCTTTGCCACCAGAGATGTTATCTGTCCGTTGTTTAAGTTGGCTGAATATTGCTGGATATCGCCCAAATTCGTCGTTGCCTGCGACAACTGCTCTACGGTGGTGAACTGGGCGAGTTGCGACGCCAGTTCGTACGACTGCATCGGGCTGGTCGGGTCCTGATTCTGCAACTGGGCAAGAAACAAGGTGAGAAAAGACTGCTCGTTCATGGAGTTTGAAGATGTTGAACTTGTACTTGTCGGAATAAACTGAGAACCGATGCCCGGCATCGACGCAACGGCGGTTGGGGTTGTGGTTGTTGACATTGCGATCTCCTTAGAGAGGATGGATTCACTGTCCTGGTTCAATCGTTCGCAGGTAGTATGAGCAAATGTGATACCAGCGGCGAATTTTTTTAAATTATCCATTAATTCGATAGGTTACATTTTATGTTCTCTTAGTCTGGAATGAATGCTCGGGAAATTTTTTCTCCCGCACCGTGCATTTTTTTCCCAACCGGAAGGTCGAAGGTCGCGGGTTGATCTTTTGTCTTTTGCCTTGCGCAAGCCGGGTCCCACCGCTCCAGTCAAAAACTTGACCAAAAATTCTGCCGCCGACCCCGGTAATTGTTGTTGAACTTTTGCTTTTTGCCTTGCGCCAGCTTGGGCAGGGAGGATTTTCGAGGCGTCTTGTGCGCGATGAATTTTTCGAAGAGGTTCTGGCATGCTCATTGCTCAGTTCGAAGCTCAATAACATTAGGAGGAAGGACCTTTAGATATGCCCCCTGAGGAAGAACAGACTGCAGTCCAGGAAAAACCCAAGTCAAAGAAGCTGCTGATTATCGTGATCCTTGCCCTGGTGTTGCTGGTGGAGGAGGAGCCGGCGCCTATTTCAAGTTCTTCCGCGCGGCCAACGACGGGAAGGTGGAGGAGCCAAAAAAGGAGACAGAGCCCGTTTACCATGAAGTGGACACTTTCATGGTGAACCTGGCCGATGTGGGCGGAAAACGTTTCCTGAAAGCCACGATGAAATTCAAGGTGGATTCATCCAGTGTGGCGGACGAGTGTAAGTCGCGCAACTTCGAAATAAGAGATATTATTTTGACGCTCCTTACCAGCAAGGAAACCACGGAGGTCATCACTCCTGATGATAAGCTGGCCTTGAAGAAGCAGATAATGGAGACTGTAAACCGCGTTCTTCGAAAGGGCCATATCCAGGATGTCTATTTCACCGATTTTATAATTCAGTAGAGACGGCCAGTAAACCTATGGAAAAGATACTGTCTCAGGATGAAGTCGATGCGCTGCTGAGAGGATTATCAGACGGCGACATCGAAACCACCAAGGAAAGCGCTCCGGCGCCGGATAACTTTCATTTATTCGATCTGGCGAATCAGGACAGGATCGTGCGCGGGCGCATGCCCACCCTTGACATAATTAACGACAGGTTTGCCAAGATCCACCGTATTCCGCTTTCCGGTTCCCTGCGCAGAATGCTGGACATAAACGTTTGCCAGGCAGAGATGATCAAGTTCGGAGAATTTATCCGCACGCTGCCTGTCCCGACAAGCCTTCATATTTTGAAAATCGAACCGTTGAGGGGCCACGTTCTGTTCATGATAGAAAGCCGCCTCATCTTCAATCTTGTTGACTGCTTCTTCGGCGGCACGGGCAAGGGCAGCTACAAGATAGAAGGCCGTGATTTTACCTCGATAGAATATCGTGTGATAAACAAAGTGGTAAAACAGGTTCTCCAGGATCTCGAACAGGCTTGGCAGCCGATCACGGAGGTTTCGTTCAATTTCGTCAGGTCAGAGGTAAATCCACAGTTCGCTACGATTATCCCTCCTACAGACGTTGTCATAGTCGTACGGTTTGAACTCGAAATGGACCGCATGATGGGAAGAATGGCCCTGGTGCTTCCATATTCCACAATCGAACCGATCAGGTCGAAGCTCTACGCCAGCTTCCAGAGCGACCAGCTTGAGATTGACGAGCAATGGATTTTGCGCCTGAGAAAACTGCTTCAAGGTGTGCCGGTCGAGCTTACCGTAGAGCTGGGCTCAGCCTGTTTAGCAATACGATCCTTAACGAAGCGTACATA
>CAVRZU010000056.1:0-21699 GCA_963725365.1 uncultured delta proteobacterium
TACGCATCCCGGTCAGTACGCGCGAGTAAACGCGTATCTGCCCGTCGGGATCCGTTCGATCAATGAGGATGAACTTCGGACTCTCAGGTCTCGCATCGTGATCGAATCCGCCATGACAGAGCATCCCGAGATGCCCGAAGTGCAGGACGAGGCACTATCGGCCTGTTTGCAGATACTCAATTCCAAGCTGGATTCGATCATCAGGATGCTTGCATTTCCCTCGGACTCTCCCAGAGAACTCGATTTTTTGAGAGTCAATATCAGCGCCGGTGGACTGGCCACGACTTCAGCCGATTGCCAGGTGCTCGATAATCTCGTAGAAGTAAAGCTGATACTTCCTACCGCTCCATCCATGATTTTTTATGTGTATGGAAAGGTGGTGAAATGCGAAGCTGCAGAACAAAAGTTCGAACTTTTTATCGAGTTTACTGAAATTGAGGATGATATCCGCGAACAGATTGCAAAATACGTCTTTCACAAGCAGCGCGAAATCCTTAGAAAGAACAGGAGCCGTACAGCTTAAATGTTCGTATTCATTGGAATGGCCATAGTTATCGCTGCGGTGATCGGCGGGTATTTGATGGAAGAGGGGAATATGGCTCTTCTATTCCAGCCTGCCGAGTTCATTATCATATTCGGCGCCGCTCTTGGCGGTTTCGTTATTTCATCGCCCCTGAAAGTGATAAAAGCGGTTCAGGCTGGCTGCATGCGCATGTTCAAGAGCAGGATCTACTCCGGAAAGGACTACACGGAGTCGCTTCTGCTGCTTAGTGAGGTATTTTACAAGATCAGAAAGGAAGGTCTGGTTTCGATCGAAGGCGACCTGGATGATCCCGGGAAAAGCGCAATTTTCACTAAGTACTCAACCTTTCTAAAGAACCATCATGCCATGGCCTTCCTTACCGATACCCTGCGCACGCTGACCATTACCGATATTGAAGCGCATGAACTGGCCTCTCTTCTCGACTACGAAATCGAGGCGCATTACGAGGAAGCCGTTATTCCGGCCAAGAGCATAGCCAATATCGCGGACTCTCTGCCGGGGCTTGGCATTGTGGCCGCAGTGCTTGGTGTGGTGCTCACCATGAAAAAAATCAGCGAACCACCCGAGGTGCTCGGCCACAGCATAGGCGGAGCGCTGGTGGGCACCTTTTTGGGCGTTCTTATGTGTTATGGCTTTGCGGGATGATGTCGCGCAACCTCGAATATATCGCTAATGAGGATCGGGAATTTCTAACCGTTATCAAGGCGGCTTTGCTGGCATTTGTCAATACTCCTTCTCCGCAGGTGGCAATTGAGTTTGCGAGGAGGGTTGTCCGGGTGATTCTGAGGCCCTCGTTCCTGGAACTCGAATCCTTGGTGAAAGCGGCCAAGAAAGAAGTAGAAGAGATGGAAGAAAACAAGAAGAAGATCATCATAAAAAGAGTAAAAAAAGTCCACGCCGAACACCACGGAGGGGGTCATGGAAAGTGGCTTATGCCGAGTTCTGTCACCGCCATGATGGCGTTCTTTCTGTTGATGTGGCTCCTGAATATGACCTCTCAGGACAAAAGAGCGGTTTTGGCAATGTATTTCAAACACTTCAGCCTCTTTGACAAGGGTGGAAAATCCTTCATGGAGGAGGGTGGGTTAAGACCGGTCGGACACAACGTCGGAATGGATGATGTAGTCGATGCCGGCGATATGAAAGCGGCATTACAAATGACGAGCTTGCCACAAAGCTGATGACCTGCGGTTAACCAGAATGTCCAGGTGGGGAAGGATCAGCTTTTCATCGCGATAACGGATGATGGCATCCGCATCCAGATCGTCCTCCACGAAGAATAACCCTATATTTCCCGCTGGAAGCGCCCAGCTCACAGACCTTGGAGAGCCAAATGCTTCGCACGGTTGCAAGCGTTCTGAAAAAATTTCCAAACGAAATTGCAGTAGAAGGACATACCGATTCTTCACCTACACGGAGCGAACAGATTTTAAACTGGGAACTGTCCGTCGCCAGGGCTTCGTCGGCGCGCCGAGAGCTGGAACAATCAGGCATAGAGCCGGTCAGAATTTGCAGGGTCGTGGGTTATTCGGACAGAGTGCCCCTTTTTACAGACCTGCGTGACGACCCCAGGACCCGCCGGATCAGCCTGCTTTTTTGCAAGAACAAAAAAATGTCACCTGCCCACCCCCTCAAATGGCTCATGAAGTCACCCGAATCAGGGGGGCGGGATTTTAGATTGCCGATTAAAATCTATAATCAAAAATATAAAATCTAAAATTCACTGCTTCTATTTGGCCAGTTCATGGAAAAGAGCGGCCGCCGACCGAATTCCGCTCTGGAAATCTTCAAGGCAAAATCGCTCGTTTGGAGAATGAGCGCCATCGTCCGGGCTGCCCCAGCCGAGAAGCAGGATGTTTTCCTGTCCCAGATGCCTCCTGATCAGGTTAACCACGGGAATGGAGCCGCCCTCTCTTATGAACACCGGTCTTTTGCCGAATCCGATCTCGATAGCTTTTTCAGCCGCCATCATTGCTGGTGTGTTCCTGGGGACCAGGACGGATTGGCGCCGTGGAGACTGGTGATATTGACGCTTACCCCATTTGGGGAGTTGGCGGTGACAAACCGCTCAAAGAGCTGGTCGTTTTGCGGGGACCTGGTTTGGAACCAGCCGCATGCTCACCTTTGCCCCTGCCCTTGATGGAATTATCGTCTTTGCCCCTTCACCGGAAAACCCCCCCCACAGGCCGTTGATATCCAATGTGGGTCTGGCTCCCCTGCGTTCGGTCATGGAATAGCCCGGCTCCCCGGCAAATTGGGAAACACCCAGATAATCCTTGAGGGCCTGTTCATCAACCGGAAGAGAGGCCATCTCGCGTCTTTCCAGGTCCTGCGGAGCAATCACATCATCGTAGTAACCGGGGATGGCTATTGTTCCATCGGGGTTCTTCAGCTTCGAAGAATGTCGGCCAGGACCTGGGCAGGATTATGTACTATACCTCCAAAAGAACCCGAGTGCAGATCGAAACGCGGTCCCCGGATTTCAACCTGCAAGTAGCTCAAGCCCCTCAAACCATAAGAATAATGGCGGGAATTCCATGGGCAAATTGCGAGCCGTCGGAAATCACGACGGCATCGGCCAGCAGTTGGCCGCGGTGATCCTTTAGAAATTTTTCGAGACTCGGGCTTCCAATCTCCTCCTCACCTTCCGCCAGTATAATCAGGTTGAGCGGAAGTTTTTGTCCTGACCCCAGCACTGACTCTATGGCCTTGATGTAGGTAAGCAACTGGCCTTTGTCATCCGAAGCGCCGCGGGCATATATGTAACCGTCCCGAATTTCGGGCGAAAAAGGCGGCGTTTTCCATTCATCGAGAGGGTCCGGCGGCTGGACGTCGTAGTGGCCGTAGATGAGCAGTACGGGCGCGCCAGGGACTTCAGGCGAACGCGCAAGCACTATTGGGTGGCGGTCCGTAAGATGGGATTGTTCCGGAAAATCCGCACCTGTTTACCTGGTCGAGCGTCCATTGGGCAGCGCTCATGACGTCTGTTGCGTGCTCGCTCAGCGTGCTTACACTGGGTATTGAAAGGAATTGCGCCAACTCTTGTACAAAGCTCTGTGTGTGGTCGCTTATAAATGAAGAGATTGGATCGGGAAGCATATTGATCTCCTTGCAGATGGCCTGAAAATTTTTGAAGCGCAAGCACATTATTCGGGAGCTGTGATACAATGTGATGCGGTAAACTTATTATTAAGAGTATGTAAAATAGTACAGGAGCATTGATCTGGCCAGATGGAAAATCAGGTAAAAATATTTTCGCGAATCGAGGAAATCCCATCGCAGACGTGGAACAGCCTCGGTATCAATGCCGCTCCGATGCTGGAATTTGAATACCTGCATGCTTTGGAAAAATCCGGTTCGATCTCGGCGGAAAGGGGATATAAGCCCGCGCATCTGGCGCTCTATAGTGGATCGAAAATTGTCGCAATCGCACCTCTTTATCAGAGGGACCGGGCCTATGTGGAATTCGGCGACGGCGGGCTGATCGAATTTTTGACCGAGCTTACCGGTTTGCCTTTTGGCTCGGGGCTCGTAGGGAGCATTCCCTATACACCAGTACCGGGCTACGATTTTCTGGTTGACCCCGGTTTCGACACATCGCTGATTATTGCCGGTCTGCTCGAAAAAATCGATGAGATTTCAATAGAACGGGGCTTTTCAACGTCGCGCTTTTACTTCGTCGAGCCCGATTCCGCTCTGCACTCCGCACTGGCTGAGCACGGATATCTCCGTCTGAGCACCGAGCATCTGTTCTGGTTTAATCGGGGATACCGCAGTTTCGATGATTTCCTGCTTACCTTTAAATCCAGCCGCAGGACCAAGATAAAACGTGAGTGGCGCTCCATTCATAACTCCGGGATCGTCCTGGGCATGGTTCAGGGCTCAAACGCCCCTCCTTCATTCTACCAGGACCTGTACCTGCTCTACAGGCGCACATGGATCAAACACATGGGGCCGGGAATAAGACCCTTCCTGAACGAATCCTTCTTCAGGCTGCTTGGCGAAAACTTCTCACACCGGTGCAGTTTCTCCATATCTCAAATGTCGGGGAAAAAAAATCGCAATGGCCCTTTTCTATGATAAGGCTGAAAAGCTCTACGGCAGGTACTGGGGGAGTTTCCGCGAGGTGCCGTTCCTGCATTTCGCCACCTGCTATTATTACCCCATAGCCTATGCCATAGAAAACGGGTTCAGGCAGATCGACCCGGGGTTCGGGGGAGAGCACAAAACAATTCGCGGGTTCGAAGACTCGCATGCCTACCATTACCTCAAATTCTACGATGATAATCAACGCCGTATCGCTTATGCTGTACTCGATCAGATGCAAAGTCAACCAAGTCCGAAGTAAAAGGTGAGGGCTGAAGGGGCTCAGGCTGAAGGGGTTTAGGTACTGCCTGACAGCCGTCAGCCTAATAGCCTGTTTTGAGGGTGAGAGGGTAGGCGCTTAAATTTGAAATTCGTGCTTTTTCGGACAAGAAATTTCTTCGTGTGCTTCATAGTCCTTCGTGTTCTACGTGAACAAGGGTTTTCTCATTGTTGTGGAGTCTCAAGCCATGCTGCAACACACTTTTGTACATCTGCCGGGAGTCGGCCTTAAAACGGAATTTTCCCTTTGGGAAAAGGGAATTCATTCCTGGGATTTATTCTGCGACGGCCCGGGATGTGCGCCGGCGCCTTTCGGAAAAAGAAAATACGAGGCCCTGAGCAGACGTCTCGAACAGTGCCGGGAGAAGCTGTGCGCTCTCGATCCGCAATATTTTGCAGAAAACCTCGCGCCGCAGTTCCTCTGGAGGCTTTTTGCAAACTTTCGGCAATGCACGGCCTACCTCGATATAGAAACCACAGGCCTGGGCGGACCTCAAGATCACATTACGACCGTAGCCCTCTATGACGGAAGGCAGGTGTTCCACTACATTTACGGAGACAACCTGGATTGCCTGATCCGGGATCTAGGGAAATACAAAATCCTTGTCACCTACAACGGGACATGTTTCGATCTGCCGTTTATAAGGAATTATTTCCGCACAGCGGTTGACCATGTCCATATCGATCTGCGGTATCTACTGGCCGGTCTGGGCTACCGCGGCGGGTTGAAGGGTTGCGAGAAACGCCTCGGTCTTGACAGGAACGAACTGAACGGAGTTGACGGCTGGTTTGCGGTCCTGCTATGGCAAGAATACAGGAGAACCGGCAGTGCAAAGGCCCTCGAAACGCTTCTGGCCTATAACATCGCCGATACCGTAAACCTGGAGAACCTGATGGTGCAAGCCTTCAATATGAAAGTGAACGAGACCCCTTTTCGCGAAACCAAAATACCCATGCCATGCCCTCCCTCCATCACCTTCAAACCCGACGCTGCATTGATAGACGATTTGCGCCGGCGCTATTGTATTTAAGCATTCACCACGGAGGCACAGAGGACACAGAGCACAGCCGGGGTCGAAACCAAAAGACTAAAGACTTAGACAGGATTAAAAACGAAGAAATCTTGACAAAATTTCAAAAAATTCGATGTTGGTTTCACCGAGCCGACATGCGGCCCTGCCGCTTCCGTGCTCTCTGTGCCTCTGCGGTGACCAGGCACCTGACCGCATGGTTTCCGTATGAACGAACCAACCGAATATATTAAAGAAATATTTAAAAATTTAGAAAAAAAACTCTGCCCGGCCTTCAATTTCACACAAGACTGAGGTTATATTATTATTTGGGAAGAAAACATCTTTCCTCCTCCGGAGAAGATCAGGTGGCTCCCCCTCCTTCCACTTGGTCTTCTCTTTTTTTATCCACCCCAGGAACCGGAAGCGAGAAGCAGGAAGCGGGAAGTAGAATATTGATTTCTGTTTTGTCGCTTTGCTTTTGCCTTTTTACTTTTGCCTTGACAGCCCATAGACCATGAACGAAGTGAGGCTGGGTCCTTGCAAATCCGCTGGAACCAGCATTGTTGTTCCAGCGGGATCAGTTCCGATGCTGCCAATAGAATGGACGCCTGCGCTGATGCATTATTGCAAGGATGCGGATCTGTGCTCCAGATATGTCATCGAGGTCTTGACCGCGCTTCTCTGAGTACATCGTCTGCGTGTCTCAACGGGACTCCGTCTATGTCGAATTCTTTGTCTCGGCGAAGAGCCTCATCAACCCACAGGCTCTCTATTTCAGCTTCCGACAAGTCTTCAAGGCTTTCCAGGAGCGCATGGGCGAGCTTTGCTCTAGCCTTTGGCGCCAGTCTCAATGCTTCAGTTTTCAATTCTTCCGGGCCCATGACTAACTCCATGACTGGTTGACCGATTCTTCACCCCAAGATTTCACATTCCGCTCTGTACTCTGCGCGATTGGGAGCAGAGCCGCAAAGAACCTGATGCAACGGCGCGTGCCTATCCGGCGGTGATTGCCAGCAATCCCGACGCCGTTAGTGATGCTCTCTCAGAAGTACAGGTTGGATAGAATTCCGCGTGATCCTGATACTCTAAGCTCGCGAAGGCATTGCCGAAATACTTCGGCTTCTCGGATCCGGTCTGCTCGGTCTTATGGGACTCACGTGCTTGGCTTTGAGCACCAGTTTATCTCTCATCTCTTCATCCTCTTGGAAGCTAATCTTCTCAGAGGCCTGTTGCTTTTGAACACCATAGCAATTCTGAAGGTTATCGCCATATACAATAGAGGGATTTCCACCATCAGAAGGATGAGGTTGTCCCAAGTTACTAAAGGGTGGCCGTAGATATCGCGAAGCATGGTACACTCCCAAAAGAGAATCCTTAAGAGAAGGTAACACTTCATCGCCCGTAGGGGTACTGGGTGAACACACAATCCGGCTTCTTATGGTAGCACATAGGTAGCATTTGGGAGTGGTATCCAGGCCAATTGTCCATAGAGTGTTACACCGTTAGCATCTCAGCTCCTCATCTGAAGATGTTTCCGGCTCCCCCTCGTTCCACTTGGTCTTCTCTTTTTTGCACCTTCCAAACCAGGAGCCGCCCAACTCTTGACAAGCCAAATGTAAGGTAAAGACACTGCTGTCCAGGTTTTTTTAACGGCTCACAGGACAAAGAAGGGCACAGCAGTTCAAGAGTCGTAGTTTTTCTTTATGTTTAATCGTGTAAATCCTGTCCAACGCTTATCTTTGCGGGGGCTCAGAAATTACGAATTTCGAATGGAAATGAAGTTGCTTTTCTATTTCCGCTCGATCTTCGCTGGAGATCCTTGACCTCTGCAACCAGGTCATTTCCTTCGGGCCCGAGGATGGATTTGTAAGGGGCATCACAGGGGCCGCTCCAGAATCCGCTTTTGCGGGCCTTCGCGAAGTCGTCCAGGAAGCGGTCAATCGGTCCGTATGTTTCTTGCACCACCTCTTGCAGAGCAAGGTGTCCATCGTGGAGCCGTTCGCATGCTTCGAAAAACTTCCTCATGAGCTGATTATTCGGATGCTCTTGATTGCCCCGTACAAAGTAGATCCAGAAGGGCATCGCCGTCTCTTCGGCCTCATCAAAAAAGTCCATGTTGGTGTCTTTGAAAAGTTCGTCCATCTTTTCGGCTCGGCTGACCATTCCCCACACGTAGACCTCGGACCAGGCCGCTGTGCCCTCTATAAACCATTTATATGGTTTTGGGGGCCGCCATTTGGTTTTGAAACCGTATGCGTACTGCAACTTATGAAATAATTCGTGAGCCGAGGTAGGTCTACGGATTCCTTTTGTTTGTTTGTCTACCCAGGCAGTCGAACTGAACTGGATAGGCCCATCCGGGGGATCGGCAACGCCGTAGCAGTCGATATCTCGAAAAATCACCTCTATCTTGTCCTTGCCGGGCGCCGTATAGGGGGCTCTTCCGAACAGGTCCATATATTTTGCCCACGCCTCTTCGAGATATTCAGCGGTTTCCTTTATAATTTCGGGGTCCTTGATATCGTCACGCGGATGATAGCTATTATTTGTCCAACGGAGAACGAAGTGGCCCGTTTCGAGGTGGTTCTCAAAAGGGGGTATTTCGTCGTTAACAGCGCGTTCCTGAGCGTAAACTATTGCAGAGGGTTGCAACATGCAGGTGCAGGCGATCATATCCATGACGATTAAAAACAGGATCGCCACTCCCAGTCTCGAAAACGTCATACTTTTTTTGGCCCCCTTGCGAGTTGCTTTCCAGTTACCGGGATTTTAGATCATAAACTATGGGAAGCCAATGACAATCTATGAAAAAACGGTTGCTTAGGCAGAAGATGATATTCAATCACTTTACAAAACCCTTCCGGAGCAGGAGCGTTTTATACCCTCCACTCAGGCTCTTAACGTCGAATTGGTTCTGACAAAGGGTCCTTACGGCATAATACGATCTTTGGCCGACAAGACAATAAGCCCAGATTTCGCGATCTTTGGGCAATTCGTCCATCCTGGAGCGGAGGTCGTTTAGTGGAATATTGGCGGCATTGTCAACGTGGCCCCTTGCAAATTCCGAAGGCTCCCGCACATCCAGGATGAAAGCATCCGAGTTCTCCAGTTCCTCCCACTGGGTGATGCGGGCATCCCCGCGAATTACGTTGGATGCGATCATTCCCGCTAAATTGACAGGGTCTTTGGCGGAACCGAACTGCGGGGCGTAGCACAATTCGGCTTCCTCGAGGTCGAAAACGGTTGCATTATTTTGAATCGCCATCGAAATAACATCTATGCGCTTATCGACTCCCTCACGGCCGACGGCCTGGGCTCCCACCACCCGTCCTTTGTCCTTTGAGAAAATGAGTTTCAGGTTTATAGGCTTGCCTCCCGGATAATAGCTCGCATGGTGTGCGGGAAACAGGTAAACTTTCTCATAATCGTCCCAAAGACCGGACATCCTCAGCGTCTTTTCGCTCGGACCGGTGGAGGCGATTGTCAGGCCGAACATGCCGCAGACAAAGGTCCCCTGGCTTCCCCTGAATCTTCGGTCTCTACCCATGATCACATCCGCTGCAATTCGCCCCTGGCGGTTTGCGGGTCCAGCAAGAGGCATGAGCGCCCACCTGCCGGTAACGAAATCCCGGACTTCAACCGCATCTCCCACGGCCCAGATAACGGGATCGCTCGTCATCATTTTATCATTTACCCTGATGCCCCCAAGCTCTCCGATCTCCAATCCTGCGGCGCGGGCGAGTTTTGTTTCAGGCCTCACCCCGACACCCAGAACGACCAAATCGGCCTCCTGACTATCTCCTGATCTCATTTGCGCGCAAATCGAACCGTCCGGCCGCATCTCAAAGCCGGTGACGGCGTCTTCGAGGCGGAGGGAAACACCTTGCCGCTTCAATTCGTCATGGACCGGGGCAACCATCTCGGGATCAATAGAGGCATAACCTGGGGCTGGATTTCAACTATGGTTACCTCCAACCCCAGCCTGGCCAGATTTTCAGTCAATTCAAGACCGATGAAGCCCCCGCCGACCACCACCGCCCTCTTGGCCTTGGATTTTGTAATCCATTCCTTGACCTGCCTGGTATCCGGTATGTTCCTGATGGAAAAGATCCCGGGCAATTCCACCCCCGGAACCGCGGGCCTGACCGGCGAAGCGCCGGGCGACAAAACAAGGGCATCATATTTCTCGCGATATCTATTTCCGTTCGCAAGGTCTTCGACTTCTATTTCGTTTTGTTCCCTGTCTATGGATATCACTTCGGAATTGAGGCGGACATCGATGTTGAAACGTTTTCTGAACAGGTCGGGGAAGCTACCAGCAGGGCCGCTTCCTTTGTTATTACATCACCCACGTAGTAAGGCAGTCCGCAATTGGCAAAAGAAACGAAGGGGCCTCTTTCAAAAAGGACGATCCGAGCCTCTTCTGAAAGCCGCCTGGCCCGTGCCGCACATGAAGCGCCACCGGCTACGCCCCCGATAATGAGAATCCGTTTTTCCTCAGTCATTTCGTCTTCCGAATATGCGCAGCAACAGCAGGAACAGGTTTATAAAATCGAGGTAAAGGCGCAGTGCACCGATGATCGCTCCTTTTCGCTCCTCCTCGGCCCCGGCAAATCCGGCGTAGGCCATTGCCTTTATAGTCTGGGCATCGTAGGCGGTGAGTCCGACAAAAATTGCCACGCCCGCGTAGGTTATGAGCCAATAGAAAGCAGGGCTTTGGAAGAAGATGTTAACGAACGAGGCGATTATTACCCCGATGAGACCCATCATGAGGAAACTGCCCATAGAGGTCAGGTCGCGCTTTGTGGTGTATCCGTAAAGGCTCATGGCGCCAAAAGTTCCCGCCGTTATAAAAAAGGTGTTTGCGATGGACGCCTTCGTATAAATGAGGAAAACAGTGGATAGTGTCAGGCCGTTTAGAAACGAATAGGCGAAAAACATGAACAGAGCCGTCGCAGATTGAATCCTGCCGATTGCGGCGCTTAGCGCGACTACAATGCCAAGCTCGCCGACTATCAGCAGCAGCATTACCATCGGGCTGAGAAGAGAGTAAATCAACCCGCTGTTTATGGCAAATAGAGCAGTAAGTGCAGTGACCCCCAATCCAAGGGCCATCCAGTTGTACACTCGGCGAATGAATTCAGTCTGAACAGCAGTAGTTTCGCTGTCCCTTGGAAAAACTGTGCTTCTTTGCATTGCCATCCCCTTTCAAAATGATTTTATAAACTCTTTATAATTTATCACGCGAAGGGGCAAGCTGCAAGGAATCGTGGATTTTCACGCAAAGCCGTGAAGGATGGAAGGCTGGTGGATTTTCACGCGAAACCGCGATTGACAACCCGGTCGCAACCCATTGATTCGTTGGAGGGGCCACGGTGGATCCTGAGCCGCGAAGAAGAACTTATGTTTGCCAGGGTGGTTCGATAACGACAGTGCAGTCTGTGCGCTTTTTTCGCGTCTTTGTATGAAAAATAGAAACAGTGGCTTCGCGTGGGGGTCTTAGGTCAAAAAATGTTAGGGGGAAACGATGCGAGATCTGTCCGAATACCGAAGTGAGTTCCTCATTACCAACAACTATTCCTTTTTCAACAATGCCTCCACCTCGGCGCCACCTGTGCGGGTAATAAAGGCAGTGAACGATTTAATGCTCCAGTTCGGCAATGAGGGGTTTATGGCTTACCGGGATTGGATGAAAACGGTTGAAAAGACCCGGCTGTTATTTGCGCGGCTTATAAACGCGGACCCCTCGGAAATCTGTTTTGCCACCAACACATCCGAAGCTCTGAGCACAGTGGCGGGCGGGCTTTCGTGGAAGCCCGGCGACAAGATTATTGTACCCGTGCCCGATTTCCCTTCAAACGTGTATCCATGGTTGAACCTGGAACGGTTAGGGGTCGAGATTATTTTCATTCAAAGAAAAGAGGGTCGCTTCGACCTTTCGGACATCACGGCAAGAATCAAGCCTGGAACGAAACTTATCGCCGTGAGTTCGACTGATTTTATTACCGGGTTTCGATGCGATTTGGAAGAACTGGGGAACTTTTGTCGTCGTGAGGGAATTTTGCTTTGTGTAGATGCAATACAGAGCCTTGGGGCGATACCTTTGGACGTAAAAAGCTGCGGCGTTCACTTCCTGGCATGCGGCGGCCACAAATGGCTTCTAAGCGCGATGGGAATCGCAGCACTCTACGTCTCCAGGGAGGTAGACCATCTGATTCACCCTGCCCGAGTCGGATGGAGAAGCGTCGAAAATGAGGAGGATTTCTATAATCTCGAGTTGAAATTGAAAACCGATGCCCGTCGATTCGAAGCAGGCACCCTCAATGTCGCGGGAATCACTGCCCTTGGAACAGCACTCGACATGCTGCTCGAAATAGGGATCGAACGCATCTTCGGAAGAATTTCGAGTCTCAACGATATAATTTCATCGGAGCTTGCAGGGAGGAATTTCCGCCTCATCAGTTCAATGGAACCCGGACACAGGTCTGCAATTCTGAGCTTTATGCCCGATGATGCCGCAAATCTTCTCAAGCATCTCTTTAAAAGAAAAGTGCTGGCCGCTCAAAGAGGAAACCTCATCAGGCTCTCACCTCATTTCTATAATGATCAAAGCGACATCGAAAGGCTGTGTGAGGCTTTGGACAGTTACTAAGGTGAAGCAAGCGAAACCTGACCTAATTGTCCATTCTTTTGCTCTTAATTCTGTTAATCCTGCCTAAGAAGCTTTTCATAAAAAACGCGCCAGTTCCCCCCCATTATTTTTTTAATGGCCGGTTCGGGATATCCGTTTTCGCTCATTATGCGGGCCAGGCTGCTCAGCCTGGTGATATCCTCAAATCCCACATTAGGGGTGAAGAAGCCGCAAAAATCAGTTCCGATACCTATTGAGTTGACGTCGAACGACTGGGCAATCCAGTCGATGTGCCGGAAGATGTCCTCGATGGAAGCATCTCCGGAGGTGGCGAGCATTTTGGGATCGGCGGCTATTCCGATCACGCCCTTACGTTCGACGATTATTGCCACCTGGCTTCTGGTCAGGTTTCTTGGGATGTTGGAAAGTGCGCGCACCCCCGTGTGGGATGAGATGAGCGGTCCCTCGTAAATTCTGGTGAGATCGCGAAAACCGGGGTCGGCCAAGTGGGCCGCATCGAAGGCAAAACCTTCTTTTGCAAGTTCTTTTACGAGCGCCTTGCCTTCGCCGGTCAATCCTTCCGGAAAGGGAACATTATTGCCGTCGCCAATCCGGTTCTTTCCCATATGCGTGAGGCCGGCCACCCTAATGCCTGCCTGAGCGAGCCTCCCGCGATCGAACTCCAGCAAACAGTCGGCGTTTTCGATCAGCCAAATCATCCCGGGTTCTTTTTGGCTGATGCAATTGTTGAGATCTTTGACCGATTTAATATGAACAAGCCCGGTAAGATATTGTTCGGCATAATCGAGAAGTTTTGAGAGAAAACCGGCCGATCCGGCTCCATTATGAAGGTCTGGGCAATAGAAAGCGAAGACCGCCGCAGCCACGCCTGCGCTCTTCATCTTTTCCAGCGTTACCGCTCCGTCGCTCAGTTCTTCGAAAGGCACATTCGATTTGGATTCGAACATTTCATATAGCACATCGACATGGCCGTCGATCCTGAATCCGCCTCCGTCCCGACGGGTTCGATCTGTGGCGAGCTATTCATGAGTGCATACTCCAAAAAGTTCTTTGACACGGATGGACACGGATATAGAGAGATAGGCAAATGCAATGACAGCACACTTCCTGCTCTAATCCAGTTTGTTCAGTTGCCTTCCCCATCCGTCGCTCAAGATTTTTCTCCAAAAAAGAACCGGGGAACACATCTCTGCGCACCCCGGCTTTCGAACGGGTTTCCAAGCCTTTATCTCCGAACCGGAGATTCCGTCGGGGCATGTCAGTTCGGCACGACATAAGTTGTCGATGCTTCATTTACGCCGGCAACAACGACCTTCTTCTCGATTTCCTTTATCTGCAGCATCAGTTTCACCTCCTTTCAAATCAGGATCGAGCGGGTTCAACTGCGTAAGAAGCTCAAGTTTCGACAGGGTCCCCGGCCGCTTCCGCGCATACGGCCGCGAATTCGCCGCTTTCTTTATTTGCTCCGTATTTCGGGTAAAGTTGGTCGGCAATATCCTCTAAGGTGCTCTTCCCGTCACATAACCCGAGAAAATCGACCCCGAATTGGTTAATTTCTCGAACCTGTCGTTCCGCCCGACGCCTGAGAGAAGGAGAGGAAAACGTCCCTTCGCCGGCACGTTATCCGGAAAATGGCCGCTATTTGAATTCAAAGATAAGACCGGGAATATCGATATGTGAACTGTTCGATTGCGAAACCTTTTCACTACGCAACAGGTTTGAGCGCACGTCCGGCCTATGAGTCGATGTGCAAATGGCCGAGGCTTGGACCCGCATTTGCGGCCTGGAAGCAGGGATGTTTCATACCTTTACCAGTTCGGGAATGTAAGTCGCGACAGATCGCTGTCGCGCCCGGCAAGACACCTGGGCCGAAAGTCACGAAATGCGACCAGGCATGTCCCGGGTGTAAGGGCGGCTTTCAGAGGCTTCCGGCGTTTATTTCGGCAATCCGGTTTCCAGAAAACTGAAAAAAGATCGATTATGGGCAGGCCCAACTCGATGCCAAGAGAAGAAAGCTTCTCGGATAGAGGGCCGCGATTACGGTGAAGTAGACATTGCCGTCTCGTTAAGTTCTTCGAGGGTAGCGGCAGGGCAGGGCAGGTTATAGAAACTGCTGAAAATCGGCCGGATCCGAATCGATAAGAGCATCGTCTGAGGCAATTCTTTTGCCCCGGTCGAACTCGATCCCAAGAGAAAAATATGTGTCCGACTTCTCGAACCAGCATGTGTCTGTATTTATCGTACAGTTCGGTTCCGGGCAAAATTGTCGTCATCTGCACCAGGATGTTCGTGTTTCCAGTGGCCGCCGACCTCAGCGCGAATCAAGGGTCTCCTCGAGATCCTGCCTGCTCTCTTCGGGAAATCCGATCACGAAGCTCAAAGTGGGAACGATTCCCGCTTCTGTCGTTTCCCTGACCCTATCGAAGAGGATTTCCCGGTCGATGTCCTTGCGAATAAAGGCCAGCGTTCTTTTCGACCCGGAGTCGATCCCGTAGCACATCGTCTCGCATCCGGCCTTGCGCATCAAATTCAGCAGGTCCTTATCGACGGTGTCCAGCCTCGAGATGCAGTACCATGGGAGATGGTTCAATCCGGCGTCTATAAGTCGAGGCAAAACTGTTCCGCAAATCCTCTCTTGGCTGTAAACTGGTCATAGGCTAAAAGAAAGCACTCGGCGCCGAAATTTTCGGCCAGGTTTCTCATCTCCGCTTATGATCCTGTCTGTCGAAAATGTCCTGGCCTTCGTTTCCACATGATCGACTGCGAGCAATAAACACACCGGTGCGGACACCCCCGGCCGACTTCCAGCATGGCGATCGCGCGGCCGATCCCGCAGGCGTCCCGATATTCCTGAAGAGGGGGCACAAACGCATAGTCGGCTACGGGAAGGGAATCGAGGTCTTCGATCAATTCCCTGTCAGGATTTCGGATTATTTCGTCCAAAATGCGAAAGGTAATGCCGGCTACCGATTTCAGGCAAATCCGCCCTTCGAACCCTCGGATCAGTTCGGGGAAAGTAATTTCTCCTTCACCGCGAACGATTGCATCGATAAACGGGAACCGCGAAAGGGTAAGCTCGTCTATGGACGAAACGTTAGGGCCGCCAAAAACGATCTTAACCAGCGGGTTAATGCTTGATCTCCTCGGCGATACTTACGGCTGGAGGAAATGTGGTGCATTGAACTGAAAAGCCTACGGTATCGGGTTCGAAATCCAGTATATGCCTAGCGCATTCAGTAAATATTCTTGTCCATCGAAAGCGATTTTCGGCGAATGGCGAGCGGAAAGTCGAAAATTCTAACGCGGTGAGGGGACGGTCTCAGGGCCGTGGCAAGATTTATAAGCCCAAGTGGAGGAAGGTTGTACATCTGATCGAAGTGGAAAGGCGGAAAAACGAGGGCTATATTCATTGCTCCATTTTTTAATCATCCTTCTATATCAAAAAAGGCGGATTGTTAGCCTGGCAAATCAATGGTAATTTAATTACACGATCATAAGTTTAACGAGGCTATTGAGGGCGTACAGGGGCTTAAAAAAGGTGAAAGCGCAGGAGGAGGGAGGGGGCCTGGCTTTCGGGGAATAGGTTTACTATAGAAACCAACTCTATTGGGATCGTAATGTCCAATTTTTCATGATTAGAAACAATCAGGTGAAGACAGTAATCACCCATAGTAAATTACAGTAATTTTCAATTAATGTGCAGTAAAATCTACATGTTTTTTACTGTTTTACTCGTTTTACAATTTTTTCGTCAATGAGCCCGGATCGGTGTTATGAGCCAGGATATCGTAAACGCAGTCAGAAATGGCGGTCTCATCGCCGCGCACCGCGGGGCCCGTTCGCTCGCCCCGGAAAATACTTTGGCCGCAGCACGGCTTGCCCATGCTTCAGGCGCGCGGATGTGGGAGATCGACGTGCGGATCAGCCGGGACGGAGAATCGTAGTGCTCCATGATCCCGACCTGAAGCGAACTCGGACGCCATGGGCAAATTCCCGGACCGAAGTCTCCATGGTTCGTTAGCGATTTCACTCTTGATGAACTCAAATCTTTGGATTTTGGCTCCTGGTTCGGCAAAGCCGACCCTTTCGGGCAAATTGCCGCAGGTGAAATTTCGCCATCGGATTTAGCAAAGTACTGCGACCAGACCCTGTTGACCCTTGAGGAAGCAATTCGGTTTACGATTCAAACCGATTGGCTGCTTAACATAGAGATCAAGGATTTGTCCGGACTGGCCGGCGGGGGAAACGATCGTGGATAAAGTTGCCGATCTGGCCGGTTCACTTAACGCGTCAGAAAAAGTCCTGGTCTCCTCTTTCAACCATCGGTACCTCGCACCATCAGAAGATTGGAATGGAATATAAGGACAGGAGTTCTTGTTAATGGTTTTCAATCAGCCTTTCACGACCGCCTTGATGCTCGAGCTGAATGCTTTCACCTTCAATCCCGCGTTGCGTGCATTTTGGCCGTGGCAAATTCGCAGATTAAAGCGAAAGGGTTTTGGCGTTCTGGTCTGGGTTTTAAACAATCCCTGGCTGGCCAGGGCGTATTTAATGATGGGGGCCGATGGAATCTTTACCGATTTTCCTCAAAGATTCTCGCGAAGACGAGATCCAAAATCTTTGGAACTTCGAAAATGATCCGAATCCTGGTATTGTCGGCCCTGCCTCAGGAATACTCGCCTTTAAAGAAGCTTATTCCCTCCTGGCGTATGCTTGGGAGACGACCATTCAAGAAGTTCGCCTTTAACCTGCCGGGCAAGGAAATCTTGCTGATCGAATGCGGTATGGGACCAGGGCCGGCCAGGGAAGCCCTTGGAGCCGAATTGGCCGCATCCGCCCCGGATCTACTCATATTTTCAGGTTTTGCAGGAGGCCTTCATCCGGGTCTGCCGGTAGGGGCTGTTTGCTCTATTTCGAGCACCCGTGAACTTTCTTCTGAAAATGCCGCGATACCTCAATCTTTTAATTCCTCAATTCCTCAATCCCTCATTTCGCCAGTTGTATACCGGTACAGGTTTCCTGATGAATTGTGTCGGTTCCTGCTCGACAATCATATCGGTCAGGTTCTCTCGCTTACCGCCCAAACCGCCGAAAACAAGCAGGCACTGTCCAACTTTGCCTCCGGCCAACATGCGGTATTGGACATGGAAACCGCTACGGTGGCCGAAATAGCTTTCAATTACAAGCTCCCTTTTATCTGCTTCAGGGCCATAAGCGATGCCATAGGCGATGATCTCGGGTTCGATTTGAGCGATATTGCCGATGAACACGGCAGGGTCAGGATCACGGGGGTGCTTGCTACGATAATAAGAAGGCCGGCCGTCCTGAAGTCATTTTATCTTTCATGGCGCAGGTCGAGGCAGGCTGCAAGAAATCTTTGCAGGTCGCTCGCGGCCTTTCTGGGGATTCCCGCCCCGGTGCTGAAAAAGGTTGCCGGCGGAATCACGGTTGAACGGGAGTGAGATTCAAATGCCTGTGAATCGTAAAGTAAACAATCGGCACGAGAAGCGCCGCAAGCAGTAGCATGTCCACCAAGCCGAGCAGTATCTCGCCTATATAAAAAGTGACGGAGATATTGAACACGAGGACCGAGAAATAAAGCGCCGGCCCCAGCAGCCTCATCCATGATGAGCGGATTGAAGGAAGGCGAGTTTTAGAATCCAGTAAACGTAACCGTTCCAATACCTGCAGTGCCCACACCAGGACAACCCCGACAAGAAACCAGCCTGCAAAATTGCTCATCGGGATCCCAAAATAGAACCCTTCATGATGATATCCGTAAATCCGGCCCAGAAACCACCTGTCTCCCTGAAGCGCCACGGGATCGATAACTATGTCGAGCAGCATGAAAAGGAACGCCCCAAGAATCAGGACGTGGCGTGATAGCCGACTTTGAGTCGTCTCGAGCGTAACTAGATTGCCGGATCGAAAGGTAACCGGGCTCAACAAAAAGAGGGCCAGCGAGTAGCTGCAATAGGACAGGAAAACATAAGAGAGCGAATCCATGAAGGGGACCCCGAAAATCCATAGCTCCCTATCCGCGGTGCTCTGTATGTAGAAATAGTCACCGTAAGGAAACCCCCAATGAATTGATGAGAATTCAGAAGCCCATGCAAGAGCGTAGCCTGCCGGGATATAGGCCAGCGTTCTTTTCCAGCCGATATGGCGCCAACCTGCAACCAGGTACACGGCAAGGAAAGCGAAAACATAGGGGCGAAGCAGGATGGTCCCCCACAGAAGTCTCAGCAGTTCATACATCCAGGTTCCACTTGAGCATTCGAAGGAGGTCCTTGAAGCCCATCTGGCGTACGGTAGTCGGCTCGAACCCGCAGTGGACCATGCATTGGGAGCACCTCGGGTCAGCGCCGGATTCGTAATGGTCCCAGTCGGTGCGATCCATCAGTTCGGCAAAAGTGCTGTAATGAGTATCGGTGATAAGGTAACAGGGGGATTTCCAGCCCTGTGAGTTGCGTGTGGGATTTCCCCAGGGCGTGCACTTGAGCGATCTTTTTCCGGACACAAATTCCAGATAGAGCGGACTGCTTATTATCGGGAAGTCCCGAGCCCACGAGCTGATCTCGCGGAATTTCTTAACGATTTCGCTCCTGGTCAGAAAAACATCCCGTACCACCTCTTCATAACTAAAACCCGGAGCGACAAGAATGCCGTCAACCCCGGCGTTTGTGAGCTGCTCAAAGAGCCTGGCGATATCGCTGACCGAAGTCTCGCGGAACACAGTGGTGTTGGTGCTGACACGAAAGCCTTTGGCCTTGGCGGCTCTCACGCCGGCAAGGGCTTTGTTGAATCCCCCCGGCTTTCCGATTATGGAATCGTGAACAGGCTCGGTCCCATCGAAATGAACGTTCCAGGTAAAACGCGGGCTGGGCCTGAAAAGCGACAGGGACTCTTCGAGCAGCAGGCCATTCGTGCAAAAATAGATGTGCTTGCCTCGCCCGAGGGTTTCCTGGACGAGTTCGGAGATTTTAGAGTAAAGCAGTGGTTCTCCTCCCGTAATCGTGACTACGGGGGACCCCACATCTTCTATCGAGGTAATGCAATCTTCCAGAGACATTTCCTGTAAAAGGGTATCATGGTATTCTCGAATCCTGCCGCAACCGGCACAGCTCAAGTTACACCTGTGGGTGGGCTCCAGCATCAATACGAGCGGAAATTGCTCAACTCCACGGATTTTTTTCCCGATAAGGTAGCTGGTCATTGAAACATAAAGGCTGGCTGGAAAACGCATCTAAACCTCATTTTCAGAAGCAGGAAGCACGGAGCAATAAGCGGGAATATGCAATTGCCCGCTCTCCGCTCCCCGTTGCCGCTCTATTGTTTAACGTATCCGTTTTGTCTAAACCATTCGATCGCGTCGGAGAGGGCCGTTTCGACAGGCGTCTGCGGAAACCCCAATTCTCGGATTGCCTTGGAGGGGTCGAAAAACATGCGTTTTGCCGCCATCTTCACCCCTTCATACGGGACCAGCGGCTCTCGGCGTGTAATCAAAGATATGAAATGGAGAATCCCGGCAAACCATAATACAGGCTTATAGGGGAGTTTTACCCTTGGTGCGCGACCCTCGAAATCTTTTCCAGCATGGCAAAAATCTGCGCCAATGTCAGATTGCGATTTCCGAGGATGTATTTTTCTCCAATATTGCCCTGCTCAAAGGCAAGTCTGTGCCCTTCGGCAACGTCTCTCACATCTACAAGATTGAGCCCCGTGTCCAGATAAGCGGGCATTTTTCGGTTTAGAAAATCGACAATGATTTTGCCGGTGGTGTCGGTTTGTGGTCTCCAGGGCCTACCGGAGTGCTCGGGTGGACGAACACCAAAGGCAAACCCTTCTCCGAGGAATTTCTCGGCCTCCCGCTCGGCCAGAAACTTCGACCTCTTGTAGTGTCCGACCATGTCATCTATGACAGACAGGAGTGTTTTCATCGGCCGGAGTCCCATGCGAAATAAGCCCGAGCGCTCCTACGCTGCTTGTATGCACCACCCGCTTGACTCCGGTCGCCAACGCGGCCTGCATGACGTTGACCGTGCCGGTTACATTGCTCTCATAAATTTCGCGAGGGTTCCGCGCCCATAACCTGTAATCGGCTGCAACATGAAAAACCGCCTCGGCCCCGGACATAGCGCTCATTACCTGGTCCGGATTGCGAATATCGCCCACCTGCCATGCTATGCCGGGCAGTCCGAAGCTTTGAGCCGGAAGTTTGCGGCAAAGCGCCCTGAGGCTCCATCCATGCCGAATCAAAGCCTCTGCCACATGGTGACCCACAAACCCCGTTGCTCCTGTTATAAAAGCGACAGGCATGTTATTCCTTTTATGCTCAGGGGTTTCGAATTCGGAATAAAATATGTCAAGGCGAACGGGGCGCCGGCCACGTAAAGCCTGGCACGGCGCCGAATCCGGATGCTCACCCAACGGCCTGCAAATCAGTTCGCCAGCGAGGCTTCAATTTTGTCGAGGGATCCTTGCAGGAACAGGGTAGGCGTCCTTTACAAGGTAGAGTCCAAGCACCATGGGATTTTCGTAGGAAATTGCTTTGGCAACTTCCTCAACGCTCATGCCTTTTTCTTCGATTTTTTCGATGATCTTCAACTTTCTTTCTTCCATTTCGCACTCCTGTGTTTGGAAAAATCATAGTCCTGAGCAATATCGCACACATTTCCGCAAAAAGGCAAGTCCTCACGAAGGGGGAGGGCAACGTTGGCGGGTTACGGGGTACGGGTTGAAAAACAACTCGCAATCTAGATCCGGCGCTGGCCAATCTGATAGTGCCGTTTCGTTACGTTACGTTACGTTGCACGCGCCAGTCGCAACCCCGATTTGAACGCAACCCCGCACAAAAAGCCAAAGGCCATAAGGGGTTACCTTATGGCCTTCCGGACAGAGGAGACTTTTAGAACCGATGAGGAAAGAAAAAGATTTTCTACCACTAACAGGATCGCAGGGCCAACATTGAAATCAGCGGGTCATAGGAGCTTGAGTTTCCGTTCAAATTGAGCAGGGAGACAATTACAGAGCATGAACAAGAACTGAGCTTTAGCCGGATTAGATTGAGCTTTCTCCTTTCAGAATCCACCATTCCCTGGAAATTAGAGCTTCAGCGCAATCTT
>CAVRZU010000057.1:0-10018 GCA_963725365.1 uncultured delta proteobacterium
GCCACGCGCCCCACCGCGGCTGACGTTACCGGTGGCGCGACTACTTGTGCCACGTGAACCGCCGCGGCTGACGTTACCGGCGCTGCGACTGCCCGGCCCGCGCGAGCCGCCTGCCCTGAGTCCACGTTCGAAGGAAGCTGCCGTTGGTCTGCCTCCTGCACCGCGCCGCACCGCCACGGCCGACATTAGCGGCCCCCCGGCCTGCTACACTACGGGCGTTTGTGGTGCTAAAGTTTCTGCTGATATTGGCATTGCTTCTATTGATATTAATGTTTCGATTGACATTGACATTCATATATCCGCCGCCCCAGTTCCCAGGACCCCCAGCCCCAGCCCCAGGCAGGTCCAACGCCGACAGATCCCCAAAAGCCGAACACGCCAAGACCGATGGCCACTCCAGGCCAAACTGGATAATATGCGAAGGGAGGATACGCAGGCCACCACCAGGACCCGTAGACTACCGACGGATCGTACTGAGGCACATAGACAACTTCAGGATTGGCCGGCTGGATTTCGTACGTCTCGCCCTGGACAACCACCTTCTGCTCTGCGGTCGTCTTCAGATTGCCCGCAGCGTACGCTTTCCAGCGAAGTCTCTGAATGGAGGCCGTAACATCGGACTCCTGAGCCATGAAAGCTTCACCCAGCTTTTGCGTCCACGCCGCCTGCTCAACCATCATTGCGAGTATCTGGAGGAAAGGCGCCAGCGCCTTCACGCTCGGTCCCAGTTCATTTTATCGAGGGCGTCGTTGAGAGCATCCCCTTTGAGGTTCGGGATTTGCCTTCAACCAGGTGTTCGCTTCCGCGACCTGATCCGGGAAGGTCGAGGCTATCAAGATTTGCGCGAGCAGCGATCCGAATATAGCGCAATCGGGGCAAGCATCTGGTCAAGCTCTGCCTCAGTGAATACCTTGCCTGTGCTGGTTGTTTCCTGTGAAAACGCACCAAGCGGGACCAGCATAACGAGTAACCCGATCAAAGATCGCCTGAGAAATCGACTAATTTTCATGATGTTTCCTCATTCCGGTTGCATATGCAAAACGTTGGTTAAGATATTACTCCTGCCAAGCGAACTTGCGGGGCTTGACCAATGGTAGCTGACGGTATATCTGAGTTGCTTTCACATCGCCTTTGTCAGCAGCGTTTTCCAATCGCTTGATGCTCCAGTTGCAAAGTTTCGTCACCTGTCCATTCCAGTTTTCTGCGATTTGATTCCAGTTCATGACTTGTTCCTTCTCTTATAGAGAAGTTGATTGTTTACAGTTGGCCGGGCTTATTTGCATCGCAAAGGATTGCCGTGCATTCCTTTGCGATCCCTTTACCCCTGTCAGATACGGCCCAATAACAGGAGCACAACCACGATCAGAAGGACCAGGCCCATCCCACTGCTTGGATAGTATCCCCAGCCCCTGCTGTGAGGCCAGGCAGGGATTGCGCCCACCAGCGCAAGAACTAATATAATGAGGAGAATTGTTCCCAACATTTTCATCTCTCCGTTCTGCCGAAAGTTCGGCTTTGAGAACTGACATCCGTAAAGTGACAACCGTTAAGCTCATTTAGTTTGGCAGGCAGACGCATACTGTGACCCTCTCAAAAAACATGTCCTTATTTGCTTCTCTCAAATCAATGAATCTGTTGTCCCTTACCGAATGCTAAATGAGCCATGCTGTATTATCTTTGAGCAAGTTTTATGCCGCCGGATCAAGAGGCGTCTCGTTCGCACTTTAGCTAGAAGATACAGGCACTTACGGTAAGGCTGGAGCCATCAGAAGATGTTAATTTGGATCTATGAAGTGTTGCATGCAACAGAAGCGTTGCATTATCCCCATGCCACATGTTACATTTCAATACCGGGGAGTCCCCTGAACATCTCAAATCCCCTTCTTTACCTGCACTCTAGACCCTTGCATATGCAATAGCGTCTTTTTCAAATTCCTCGATAATCTCATCGGTTAAAGACGGCCGCATTTTGGCCATGACCTGGAGAAAGTCCTCAGTGGTCACCTTGTAGTCTTTCTTCCGGGCCACTTCCCGTTCAAAAGCAAACTGGGCGACCTGCTCTAAAAGATATTGAATATCAGCCTCAATGTAGGCCCAATAGATCTGGACCGGCTCGTAAGGGGCAAGGGATTTCGGGGCCTCGTTTCTAAAAGGCGATTAGAGACGTAAGAAATATGTAAATTGAGACAGCGGAATTGCTGCTTCCATCGGGTCTGATGGCTGAAGAGCTTGCCGGATCCGAAAAGCAGTATTACTGATACGGCCTGGACGACTGCTGCAAGGGAGCGGACAGGTAAGATTAGCCGCTCTTACCTGTCGTGCTTTCCTAGTTCTCAGTGCGACTATCTTCCCGGTTGCGATCAGCATCACGCTTGTGATCAGCAGCGCGCTTGCGAGCAGCGGCTTGCTTTCTAGCGGCGGCGCGTTTTCGAGCAGCGTGGCGCTCTTTAGCCCGCTCTCGTTCATAGGCCCGTTCGTGGTCATACCTGTCCCGGTCGGGGGCGCCGATACCCGCGCCTGCCCCCAGACCTCCGACATGTGCGCCTGCGCCTACACCCCCACCTCCAATATCAACGCCTGCCCCAACGCCTCCAATATCGAAGCCTGCGTCAGCGGCGAGCATTATCCGGCCGCTTGTGCCGTTATCGAAAGCGTTTGCATTGCCGGGGATACCGAAGGAAAGCACAACGGCAAGGGCTATTCCAAAAATGGATACACTTGCAATCCTGTTCATTTTATCTCCTTTTTGCCAATCATTATTGGCATCTCGTTATTTTACGATGATTCTCTCCTGAAAAGGACCACGCCTTGTATCATGATCATCACACCTCTCCAGGTTAGGAATAAGTTAAGCAGCGTTATATACTACAAGGTTAGGCAAATTCCATGCCGGGCGGCCGTGCAACGTTGCTGCTTCAATTTGACTAAAGATTATAAGCACTTATAGCAGGACGTGCCCGTCGAAGCTTGTGGGCTTGGATCAGGGAACTGTTGCGTGCAACTAAAGCGTTGCATTTGTCCATGCAACATGCAACAGTTCAATATCAGATAATCCTCGGCAGTTCCCGGCAGACAGGCTCAACGAGGCAGGGAAAGCTTATCCAGGTGGAGTTCCGGTTGAGGTGGAGGTTACCATTGAGGATACTTGGGCAAGAAGTAAGAGTGTAGGCGATTATCGTCGTTTCGACAAACAAGGCCGGCCTGCATGCGGCGTTGTCAGGCTGCGAGCCTGGTTTCAAGCGCTATAGCAATTTTTTTCTTTAGTTCGGTCAAATCATAGCTCTTTACAACATAGTAGTCGGCCGCAATCGATTTAATGTCTTCTTTGAAGCTGTCGTATGCAGTTGAGAGAATAACAGGCAGATCGTAAAAATGGTTTCGGATGTCTTGGAGGATGTCCAGACCGTTGTATTCAGCCATCTTTATATCCAGAATCACCAAATCCGGTTTTTCCTCTTCAATTCTGTCGAGAATCTTGTAACCGCCCTCCGCTGTGATGACCTCGTATCCGGCTTCCTTTAGTTCCTCCGACAATAGGAGCCTGATGTGTTCTTCGTCATCGACAATAAAAATTTTTCGCATAGCTTCCCCTTCTTCTTTCGTCGATGCCTATATAATCTCGTCTCCGTATTTCCCTATATTGTGAAAACTCCGATTCGTTTTCTCGAAGAGCCCGCAAGGGTATGCCAACCAGTCTACCTGAACTATAATTGATCAGCTTTAGATCCCTGATTCCAATACGGTGAAGATGGCATTTCCGTGCGAAAAGGAAGGTATTTTTGATCAGGTTGGAAAACGGCCCTGAATTGAATCTGATCCCATACCGATTCAGCAGAAGAAGTTGCATCGTCTGATCGCTTCAATTTTCTTACGCTCTTCACTCCCCCGTTTTCCGATCTCATTGCACATGTTGCCGGCTATTGCCGCTTCAGTTGAGGGAGATCCACATACTAGGATCATGCGCGGCTTTCCTCTTCAGGCTCTTTCATCTTGCCCTGGTTCTAATTGCGTCGATAGCCTCCATACCCTCTTTAGGCGGATCTGATTCCGGACCTTTTCCTGCCCGCATAGAGAAGGAGCACACCGCCACCCACTATAGCCCCCACGCCTCCCCAGACAGGGACATTGACAGTCTGCTTTTCCGCAACCGACAATTCGATTTGACCCAGCTTGATGTCGTGAGTTTCCTTGGTGTAGCTGAACTTGCCGTACAGCAGCACCACGATGCCGGCCATAATCAGCCCCATTGCCATGATCTTGATAGCGCTCATCTCGTCTCCTCGGAAAAAACCGTGGGCATCCGGCGCGTGCGGTCCACCAGGGGAGAGCACCACAACTGAGAATGCAAGCAGTCAGCATTTATGTTGCATGCAACATGTCTTCCACTTCAATCCACAACCGCAGATGGCCGCCAGCCTGGCCTAAGTGCCTATACACACGAACCAAAAGCAAAACGCTGCTATTTTTGACCCGCCGGGCATAAAAGTTGCTTTGTAGACGCAGTATGCTTATATCTTTTGATGATGCCTTATCTTGGCAAAAAATGAGGAAATGGCCATGAATGTAGATCCTAAAGCCTTAGACTTCAAACTTCGAGAGATGTACCCTGAGATCGTAAAGCATGATCTTTCACTGTCATTAAGTTTTGACCGTGAGAAAGATGCTTGGATCGTCAAGTTGGTTAAAGGAAAGCACGAATTGACAACTCATCTTGAGAGGAAAGATGCCGATGCCTGTTTCGATGGGGTTCAGTGCATCTATCTGGGAATTCAAATATCACAATTTCTGGAGAACTTTGAATCCGGTGAATAGGCTTCTTTGTTTGAGGGCAGGAACCGATGGACTTTGTCCCAAGTGCAAGGCAGCCAACGAACTATTCTCATTGCCGAGTTTGACCAAAAGAAACCCCGCACTGCCTGAAGCTCAGAAAACCTGCGCCAAGTGCGGGTTTTTTTACGGCCAAAAGTACTGGAGTATTTAGCCGGCTAAATACGGGAGCCAAATTGGCAGGATTATCGCCAATCAGGCAGCCATAAAGATTTATAAATTTTGTCAACCTGACGTTTGTCCAAGCTCTACGTTATCGGTTGCACTCAGGAACTCATGCAAACGAGTTCCCCTTTCTTTTTCAGCGACCTGTCTGCGGCCTCGAGCATGGTGACCACCCGGTACCCCGCATGGCCGTCGTTTAGAGGCTTTTCATCATTTACGATACAATCTATAAAGTGTTGAGTTTCGAGCTTCAGCGCTTCGGTTTGTTCCAGCTTTGGCGCCCACATGTCGCCGGAGCGATAGCTGACCAGCAGGTCATACACACTTTCCGGGTTGTGGATTTCCACCCCTTTGTCATAGACCTTGATCTTTTCATCGGCCTTCAGGTCATTCCAAACAAGCATTTTTTTCTCGCCGCCGAGCAGGGTCGTTCTGACCTTCACCGGAGAGAGCCAGTTCACATTCAGGTGAGCGATCACATTATTGGAAAAATAAATCGTGACGTACGCCACATATTCATGCTCGGTGAAGTGATTGCCTCCCGTTGCCACAATGGCCTCGGGCTGCTCCCCTAACACATAATTCATAATCGAAATGTCGTGCGGAGCAAGGACCCAGATGACATTGACATCGTGTTGAAAAAGCCCCAGAGTGTCAGGTTCATTATTGGGTCGAGGTGAACCTCACCTCCCTACACGAAGTCCCGAAAGCGAACCTATGACTCCGAAGTCGGTCAATAGCCAGACAATCACACAAATAACCACGACTGCATTTCACGTCCAAAGCCAGTCCTTGGCTTCGTCGAGCAAGTTTTATACCAGCATGATTCGATAGATATCGCGTTCACACTTTATCTTGAAGATGCAGACACTTATGACGCGGCTGGGGCCATCAAGGGGTGTTAGCCTGGGTCGAAGAAGTGTTGCATGCAACAGAGGTGTTGCATTACTTCCATGTCATATGTTACATTTCAATACTGAGGAGTGCCAACTACAACTTATAAGAATGTACGATAAGTTGATTAGTTTTAAACGCAAAAGGATAAAGAATGCTATCTGAACTTGACACAGCACAATTGATATGCATGCTTATACGTTAACCATTCCACAATCTCCGGCAGTCTAAGCCTGACACTCATCTTCCCTGGATATGGTGAACACGAAGTTAGACCCGCCCGGACGGGCCTCGTACCATATCTCACCGCCGTGCTCGAGGATGATTTCCCTGCAAAGGCACAATCCAAGGCCGACACCGTCCTTAGTGGGACCTCCCAATGGCCCGATTCGCTCAAACCTGTCAAATATCTTTTCGCGATCTCCTTCAGCAATAGGTCTGCCGCTGTTGTAGACGTTCAGGCGATAATGCGATTCGTGTTGTTCAAATCCGAAAGAGATGATGCACCTCTTGCCACCGAACTTTATGGCATTGGTGAATAGGTTCCTGTAGACGGACTTCAGCCAGGTCTTGTTGGCCAGGATGGGGATGGAACCGGCGGGAATCGCCCCCAGGCGATTGTCGATGACAATCTGACTCCTGGTAATATCGTCGGCGAGTTCCTCCAGCACCACGTCGATGATATCCTGGCGCAGGTCCAGCACCTCGCGTTCCATTTCCATCGGGCCTCCGACAATGGAGGCTTTGCCGAGGTAATCCTCAGCAGTTCCCAGCAGACGGGCGCAACGGGACAAAAGATCCTGCACGGTGTTTGCCAGGCTTTGATCCAGTTTCCCGTATACGGATCGAAGCATGAGTTTCAAGATTGAGGCAATGGCGACAAGAGGTCCCCTGATGTCATGAGACAAAACCATCACCATGCTCAAAATGTGCTCGTTCAACCGTCGAACGCGTTGTTCCGATTCAAGGAGTGCAGCTTCAGCCAGCTTGCGCTCGGTGATGTCCGTTACGGAGGTTCTGCAAGAGAAAGTACCGTTTGCGCTTTCCATGAATATGCTATCGAGACGGGCATGGAACTCACCGCCATCTTTTACTTTCAGTCCGACTTCGCAGGTCTGGTCTTCACGGGCGTCGAAAATTTTCTTCAGGTGTGACAGATACACCTTCATGTCGCTTTGGACCACCATGGCCACAAAAGGCGCCTTGATGAGATTGCCCCTCTCGATACCCAATTGCTTTGCACCGGTAAGATTCATCTCGATGATCCGCCCCTGTTCATCGAAAGTAAAATAGCCGATGGGAGCAAAGTCGTAGAGGTCGGCATATCGTGAGCGCGAGATTTCGAGTTCGTTTTGCACCCGCCGGAGTTCTTCGTTTTGCATCTCGAGTTCTATTTGATGCACCCGTAGTTCATGAATAAGGTGGTTTGCCTCTTCCAGGCGAATATCACCCGGTCTGTCGGGCTCGGATTTCAGGTTTTCCTCGGCTTGCATTCTTAGATCTTCGGGACCTTGCGAGCTTCCCTTATTTTTCATCAGAAGAACCTCCGAGCACTGGAACTATACATGGCGGGACATGGCGGGCCTGATTATGGGGCTATCATAATCATTGCCTCGGATTTTTCCATCATAGCTCTGTCGTTTTTATGGTTTGATTCTGCCAATGGGATTGGACTCCGGCGGTCGGAAGCTTCACAATTTTTGAACTCTTTTTCTGCCTGTTTAAATGCGATGCCGTTCCCGATGAGTTGATGGCAGTTTGTGACTCGTTCCTTTTCTCTTAGAAAAGTTAAGTTATTACAGTTGGCAGGACTATGCCCCTTTGCAAAGGCATTTACGATATGAACAGAACTATCGAAGGAGCTAACTTGCATGGCGAAGTGTTGCATGCAGCAAAAGTGTTGCGTTACTTCCATGTCGCATGCTACATCTCAATACCAGGGTGTCTCATGCGGTTGAAGTCGATAAAGCGGCCCGAAGAGGGCAACGTTGTTCTGCTCATTACCAAAAAGCCCACAAACTTCACGGAACCGAGGTTGCAGGCATGACGGAAAGTAAATCCGGAGAGGATCGCGCTGTCATGTTGCGCCGCCTTGCAGAGGAGCGCAGTAGAGAAAGTGCATCCGAAACCGCTCGGACAATGACCGAACAAGGCTACCAGAGGCTTGTTCACGAGTTGCAGGTCCATCAGATCGAATTGGAGATGCAGAACGAAGAGCTGCGTATGGGCCAGGCGCAGCTCAACGAATCATTGGCAAAATATTCCGATCTCTATGACTTTGCGCCGATCGGCTACGTCGCTTTGAATAAAGATGGTCTCATCCTGGAAGCAAACCTCACCTTTGCAACTCAGCTTGGTATTGAAAGAGAACGCTTGATCGACACCCCTCTTTGGCTTTACGCAGCAGCGCCGGACAGCGGCAAGTTGAGATCGCACCTCGGTCAGGTTTTTAAAACCAGCGAACGGCGAACCTGTGAGCTGAGACTGCAAACACCGAGCGGCCCGGAACTTTATGTACGGTTAGACAGTATCCTGATGCAGGAAGCCGGTGGCGTCGAGTTATGCAGAACTTCCGTTACGGATATATCTATCAGGAAGGAGGCCGAAGAGAAGGTAAGCAGGGTTCAGGACGAGTTGGAAAAAAGGGTGGAGGAACGCACGGCCGAGCTCAGTGAGAACGAAAGGAAGTTTAGAACACTCTCACAGGAATTCCATACTCTTCTTAGTGCTATCAGCGATACGTTGATCCTGCTCTCTCCAGAAATGGAAGTATTGTGGACAAACAGCGGAACTGCGTTGGAGTTGAATGAGACGGAAACCGATGCGGTAAGGCTATACTGTTATAAACTGTTACATGTTCGTTCTGCTCTCTCTGAGGACTCACCGATAACAAGAAGTTTCCATACGGGTGAAAAGGAAGTTGAAGTCGTTACCCACAATGGGGCAGTACTGGACCTGAGGGCATTTCCAATCAAAGAGGCTGACAGGGTCAGCAGCGTGCTACTGCTGGTGAGTGATATTACCGAAAAGATGGCGATGCAGGCAGAAGCGATGCAGGCAAGCCATATGGCCTCACTGGGAGAGTTGGCCGCCGGAGTTGCCCATGAGATCAACAACCCCATCACCGGCATCATAAACTATGGCCAAATACTTATAAATGAGTGCAGCCCCGAGAGCATGGAAAAGGACATCGGGGGACGCATCGTTAAGGAAGGCGAGCGCATAGGCCGTATTGTGAAGACCCTGTTATCCTATGCGCGCGATGGGCGGGAAGAGAAAAAGCCCACTCGCGTCCCTGCCATTCTTGAAGAAGCCATTATCCTGATCGCGGCGCAAATCCGGAAGGAGGGCATCGATCTGAAGATAGACCTTCCCGACGACCTTCCCGAAGTGAATGCCAACTTTCAGCAGATCCAGCAGGGTTTTATAAATATCATAAACAATGCGCGCTATGCCTTAAAGGAGAAGTATCCCGGAAGGCATGAAAATAAACGCTTCGAGATCACCGGCGAAAAAGTAATTAGCGGCGGCCGCCCGTATGTGCGGATCGTATTTCATGATCAAGGGGTGGGGATCTCCGCCCATGAGCTCTCCGTGCTAACGAAGCCGTTTTTTTCCACAAAGCCGTTCGGGAAGGGGACCGGCCTGGGGTTGAACATCACTCAAAAAATTATCACTGATCATGGCGGGCACCTGAGCTTCGAGAGCATCAAAGGGGAATTTGCCAGGGTCATAATTGATTTGCCGGGTATTCTGAGCGGTGACGGGGTGGAAAAATGAGTGCGAGAATTCTGGTAATCGATGATGAGGAATCGATCCGGTTTACCTTCCAAAGGTTCCTCACGGCCGAGGGGCATATCGTATCTACTGCTGAAAGCTGCAGCGAAGCTTTGACCCGAATAAGCGAGACGAGCTTTGATGTGGTGTTTGCAGACATCATTCTGGGAGACGGGACGGGAATCGATATCTTGCGTGAGATCCGGGCAAGAGGACTGCTCTGCCCGGTAATTATGATCACGGGAGACCCGGCGGTCGAAACTGCTGCCGACTCCATCCGTCTGGGTGCGTTCGATTACATCCCCAAGCCCGTCAACCAGGAGTCATTGCTGATGCCACCCGAACGGCATTGAAA
>CAVRZU010000058.1:0-4483 GCA_963725365.1 uncultured delta proteobacterium
GTACGTAGGGGCGGGCTTTATCCCCTCCCTGTCTTGAACGCAACTTGGTATTACATCTCATTCCATCGCCTCTCCTGTATCGAAATCCCGCCGGCAAGTTACACACTCGCGGCATGGCTTTTCGACGGGGTGAAAAAAAGCTTAGTTTGGCCCATTTTTTGTCTCGACTTTTGGGTAGACCATAAAAATCACAAAAGGTTACTATCCTTGCCGGTGTGAAGTCCTAATTAGGAGGCCATTTCGGGTTACGCCCGAAGTAATCGTAAGATCAGGAAAAATCAAGAACCTTATGGGCGCTGCCTTAGCAGCAGACAAAATAAGAGACCTTGCATCCGAGACTGCACTAGAATGGGTCTCATATATAAACATGAACTGGACGGGGTTTGCGGAAGTCCACGGAATGCCGCGGGTGGGCAAATACGAGCCGACGGAGAGGCTAGAGATAACGGCGCGGGGTTACAAACCAAAGCCTTGCAAGATGAGTTCAGCCCAACGGTTGACGAATATTCAGGCCAGGCATCGGCGGATTCCGCCTTTCGCCCATATCATTTTGCGCCGCACAGGCGGACCAGCTTCGAATGGTTTTGGCACTGATCGAAAATAAGCGCCATCTGAGATCTGGTCTGCCTGTGCAGCGTGTTGGAGAAGAACGCCGCCATGGAAGGCGGCGCTACCAATTAGCGTGTTGTCTAATCCGCCTGTCTCCTGATGAAAGTGGGAATGTTCAGATCTTCTTCTTCGCGGCTGCGGCCGCCGCCGCCTGTTATCATCTGGAGCAGGGACCTTCTTCGAGCAGGGGCCTGTTGTGGTTCCTGATCATTTTCGATCGGCTCTATCCCTTGAACCGTCTCGCTCAGGGGGATTCTCTGCCGCACGCCCGGAGGGGTCTGGAGCAGGTCGTAGTCGATTACCGGCACAGCCTCAGGCCTTATTCTTCTGAGGGGCCGAACCGGTGTGGCTTCGGCGGCTTTTTTCTGCTCCAACTTTCCGATGCCGGTGGCGATTACGGTGACGCGGATCTCGTCCTCCATTTTTTCATCGATAACCATGCCCAGGATGATATTAGCTTCGTCGGTAACTTCTTTTTGGATTATCGAGAGGGCTTCTTCGAATTCATGCATGCCAAGATCCGGGCCGGCGGAGATATTGATGAGGGCTGCCCGTGCGCCGTGAATCGATATGTCTTCGAGAAGCGGGCTTGAAATTGCCTGCTGCACGGCCATCGCGGCCCTGTTCTCGCCGCGCCCCACGCCGGTGCCCATCAGGGCAAGGCCCATTTCTCCCATCACTGTCTTCACGTCGTTAAAGTCAACGTTAATGTAGCCCTGCTTTATTATGAGATCGGAGATGCCTTTGACCGCGTAGAGCAGCACATCGTCCGCACGCTTTATCATTTCGAGGAAAGTGGAACGCTTGTCCGCCAGGCAAAGCAGGCGGTTGTTGGGGATGGTGATAAGGGTGTCCACCGTATCCTGGAGGGCTTTAAGACCGGCGTCGGCATGACGGATCCGCACTTTTCCTTCGACCATGAAAGGCTTGGTTACGACCGCAACGGTGAGGGCGCCCATTTCCTTGCAAATCTGTGCTACGATTGGCGCGCCGCCAGTCCCGGTGCCGCCGCCCAGTCCGGCCGTTATAAAAACCATGTCGCTTCCGGTTACCGCCGAACGTATCTTGTCGATATCCTCCTGGGTCGCTTTGGCCCCCATTTCCGGCTGTCCACCCGCGCCCAGGCCCTTGGTCAAATTGGTTCCAAGCTGAATCTTTACGGGCGCCAGGCTTTTTTCGAGCACCTGCCAGTCGGTATTTGCGGTGATAAAATGAACTCCGTCAAGTCCAGCCTTTATCATGTTGTTAATTGCATTGCCGCCACCGCCCCCTATTCCCAGAACGGTAATTTTGGCCCTGTTGTTCACCGCCTGATCCATAGTCATCTGTTCCATAGAATACTTCCCCCTCCTAGTCGCTTTTCTCGCCATAATCTCTCCGCCTGAAAAGCTCTTCTATTCAAAGCAGCCCAGCAGCTCGAGCCCCGGTAAAGAAGGCAAAAGCCAAAAGGCAAATACTCCACATCCTGCTTTCTTACTTCTTACTTTTGCCTTTTCACTTTTTACTTTTGCCTTCATTTGTCCCTCCACAGGGCAAAGCCGCATATTACCAAAATTCCCTCAACCACCGTTTACAAGTCTCCAGCAAAGATCCGAGCGGGCCGTGCGAAGGACGCATCGGCATGCCTCCTCCGTGATCTCTCCCGTAAAGCAAGAGCCCGGCAGCCGTAGAATAGATCGGGTTTTTCACCACGTCCCCGAGGCCGCCGAAATTGCAGGGAACTCCAATCCTTACCGGCATATCGAACACTCTTTCGGGCAAGCTCACGGATTCCCGGCAGCAGCGAAACACCGCCCGTTAGAACTACGCCGGCGTGCAGGGATTCGATAAATCCCGACCGAACCAGTTCCAATTCGATAATGTCCAGAATTTCATTTGCCCGCGCTTCGATAATCTGGGTAAGGATCGACTGCGCAAGCTGGCGCGGCTTTTGACCGCCTACCGACCCGACCTCGATGACTTCCTGCTGGTTGACTGCTTCAGCCAGGGCGCAACCATACTTCTTTTTGATCTTTTCTGCCTCATCCATCGCGCACCGCAGCCCCACGGAGATGTCCGAGGTGATATGGTTGCCACCCAGTCCGACAACAGTCGAATGCCGGATTGCATTGTTCTGGAAAATAGCTATCTCGCTTGTCCCCCCACCGATATCTATCAGGGCGACTCCAAGCTGCTTTTCGTCTGCGTCCAGGACCGCGCCGCTCGACGCCAGCGACTCCAGCACAACGTCCTGAACCTGCAGTTGAGCACGCTCGCAGCATTTGACAATGTTTTGAACCGCGCTGGACATTGCGGTTATGATATGGACCTTTGCTTCCAGCCGAACTCCCGCCATTCCGATCGGATAGTGAATGCCGGGCTGGTCATCCACAATGTATTGCTGGGGTAAAACGTGCAGTATCTGCCGGTCGAAAGGAAGGGCGATGGTCTTTGCCGCGTCGAGGACCCTTGACACATCCGCCGATGTGACCTCCCGGCTCTTTATCGCGATCACCCCGTGGCTGTTCAGGCTCTGGACATGGGTTCCGGCAACTCCGGCGAATACCGAAGAGATATCGCACCCTGCCATGAGTTCGGCTTCTCCGACTGCTTTTTTAAATGGAATTGACCGTCTGGTCGATATTTACGACGACTCCCCCCCTCAGCCCGGCTGATGGATAGGTCCCTACCCCCACTATATCTATCCCCTCCGCAGTAACCTCTCCAACAACGGAGCAGACTTTGGTGGTCCCCAGGTCCAGACCGACGATCAGTTCCTCTTTCTTTCCCATCAAGGTCCTTTCAAATTCCCGGAGAACCGGGCCTTTGCCTAATAATCGTCCGATGCTGACATCCGGGTCAGCCCGGCTGCTTTGCCGACCCTTGAGCCGGCCGAGGGGCAAAAAATTGTCCCTCCAGATATGCTTTGCCCCGATAATCCAGATCGATCCGGGTCACCAAGTCGGTCAAATTCTGCTCATTGAGGGTGTTTATCACCTTTTTCAACTTTGTAATCTTTAGTTCGTAGGCATCCCTGCCTATTTCGACCGGAACTTTCCTTTCGCCCAATATCAGGGTGAACCCGCTCTCAGTCCACCTGCATTCGTTGATGGCTGTGCCTGAGAGCCAGCCTTTGGAACCATCGATAGCTGAGAGCAGTGCCCTTATCTGTTCCAGGCTGCCTGCCGGGATAGAGTCGCCCTTCATGCGATTGGAGTCGCAAAGCCCGGTCACCAGCGGGAGCGGCGAATTTTCATCCGCGGTTGCCTCAGAAAACAGGGTGCCCTCAAGGTCCATCTGCATATCCTGGTCGCCGCACCTTACAATGGCCGCAGGCTCCCGCTCGACTATAGACACCATTATGCGTTCGTGTGATTCGAGCCTTACTGAAGCTTCCCTGACCGCCGGGAGCTGCTTCAGGCTTTCGGTAACCTGCCGGGTATTGATGCTCAGACTACATTGACCTTTTCTCAGGCCCATAACATCTAAAACCTCTGAGCGGTCAAGCTTTTTAATCCCGGAAATCTCTATTCTCTCCAGCTTGAGCCATGGTGCGTTTATCATCATGTAGTAGAGGCGTGAAAGACCGGCACCGAGCGGGAAGAGAAAGCAAAATAGAGCAAAAACGGCGAAAAAACCTTGGAATGTGCGAAAATTTCCCTTGAGCCGCCTTAATGCGCTCTCCTGATATTTGTTTCTTCGCATTTTTCTGGATTTTATCATTTGGCCGGATTTCTACTAAGTTGGCCCAGTATACGAATTTCTCGCTCTAAACGCACGCCAAAAGTTCCATAAATTTCATTTTCTATTTTTTCAATCAGTTCAACAATGTCCCTGGCCAGCGCCTTGCCTCGATTGATGATCCAATTCGCGTGTTTGCTTAATGCGTATTTCC
>CAVRZU010000059.1:0-8993 GCA_963725365.1 uncultured delta proteobacterium
GACGCATTGAAGTCTTTTGCATGATATTACCTTTCTGCCCTGGCCTTAATTTGATTCGGCATGATAAACTCGGCTTTTACGTCGTCTGCGGCGTATAAAGCGTCATTCATGCGCAATGGTGTGTCCTTTACCACGACGCCCCAACCCTTCTGTTCAGGCACGTATCGCAGCAACTGACCTCCGTCTATGAACGATATTCGACCGACCATAATTGCCTGCTCTCCGGCCGCCCGCGACCAGGCCGAAGGTGTTGGCAGAGCAAGGAGAAAGATGGCCAGAGTAAATAACAAGATCTTCCCCTCATTTTTAATGCGTTGCATTGGTTATTGCCTCCTGACTTGATATAGGTAAAACGGACTTGTAATGTAACTAACGGTTAAACCAGTTCCACGATGCCGGTCCCCTTCACATCCCTATGTAGGTGACGTTGGCAAGTTTCATGCCCGAAGGATGAGATCTATCCATTGTCATATTTAATATAATGAATCCGTTTACTTAGGTCAGGACGGCGGCCATGCGGCAGTGCGGCTTGGCATGGATAGAGTGTTGCATGTGACATCAAAGAAACGCAACGCTTCTGTTGCGTGCAACGCTTCCTCTATTCAATCCCACCTCCTCGGGCGGTACTCGCCCCCTCCATAAGTGCCCATATACATTAGATAAAAAAGCTGGCGAGGGTTCTCTCTCTCCCGGGGCATAGAAATTGCCTAATCAACTGATAGAACAAGCTTTAGTTGAAGACAGGATTTATCGAGTACCGGAGTATTTATCAGGCAAGATAGGGGGGTATATAGGCATCAAAGACGAAGAATCCGATAAGAAGCTCAAATGATAAGGAAAGCCAGGCTTGCCTGTTGTTTGGTTTTATTGACAACCCTGCCGGCGATGATTGCACGGGCTTAGTTCCTTGCTCGGGCAGGGTCCATGCACTAACATACTATGAATTATGGAAAAGAGCCGCTCCGCCCCCTGTGGGGATCCGGAGCACAATCCCTAACCGGTTTGCACGCAAAGGAGATGAAATGATAAAGCGCGTTCTGTTCTTTTCTCTGTTTTTGGCCCTGGCAGCAACGTTCAATGCACCCGTGACTTACGCAAACGAGCAGGATGAGGTCGATCGGGCCGTGG
Source organism: uncultured delta proteobacterium (assembly GCA_963725365.1). Lineage (GTDB taxonomy): Bacteria > Desulfobacterota > Syntrophobacteria > Syntrophobacterales > Syntrophobacteraceae > SbD1. The sequence goes on from CAVRZU010000059.1 coordinate 1,129, forward strand.
CGACAATCCGGTCCTTCCGGGATATGCCCGAGAAATCGATCCCCCCGGAGGTGCTAAGGCACGCCAAGGGAGTTGCTATAATGACGGTCTATAAGGCGGGCTTCGGTGTAAGCGGGCGCGGCGGCTCCGGTGTGGTAGTGGCGCGAACAGGCAAAGGTTGGAGCGGGCCCTCTTCAATCGGGACTGGTGGAGCGGGATTCGGCTTTCAGATCGGAGCATCCGAAACAGAGTTCATATATATTCTCAATACTCGTGAGGCCGTGGAAGCATTCGCTCATGGGGGAAACGTGCAATTCGGAGGCAATATAAGCGTGGCTGCCGGTCCCGTCGGGCGCACTGCCGAGGGGATATAACACCTGTTGCCGCAGTCTATGCCTATAGCCGCAGCCAGGGACTTTTCGCCGGCGTCTCTCTTGAGGGCACCGTCATTGCGGCGCGAGACGAGACAAACGCACAATATTACGGCCGGCCGGTCACTCCGGAGCAGATCCTCTACGGGAAGGTGAAAGCGCCGGCGGGGGCAAGGAAGCTTCAAAAGGCACTGGCAAGGTACTAAAACCAAGGTTTTCTCTAGAACACCACAAAGTTTGTTAGATGAAGAAAGCCATACACCAATGAATTTGGCGGCCTGATGTTTGAAATCCTCCCTTGCCCCTTTTTCAAACGGGGCAAGGGGAAACCTGTTTGTGCCTGCATAATGAAGTCAAGTCAGCAGTGCAGTTTTTGAAAACAGGAGAAAATCATGAATGATCTAATGGAGAAAGCCACCCCGATTAATATATTCAAGACGTTCACGTTAAAATGGTGGCAGACCGGCGTTTTTAAATTGGGAACGTATACTTTAGGAATTGCGATTGGAACTTATTGGCACGACTTCTTTAGCGGGTACCTTCTTATTCTCGTTATTGTGGCCGTGGTCAGTTTAGCATATGTCTCATACGTGTGGTGGAAGCAGTAAATCGAGGCCAACCACAACCATGGCACGATCTCCTTGTGTTGATAAAACCTCAGCAAGGACATTTTGCCGGGGCAGTTTAGTGCTCTTTGACTCCGATCTTGGCGAACAGCTTTTGCTTGATCTGTTCATCAAAAACTTGCCACTTCTTCTCTCCGTGTGCTTCTCCCTCTCCCCCGGAGAGAAAGCCGATGTGTATCTTGAATCCGCCGGCGGAAACCTTGCCTCCGCCATAGTAGCTACCTGCTGCATCCTTGCCGAACGCGTCCTTGATAAATTCATCGGGATCAAGGGTCATCTTCATCGTCCGCAACGATCCGATGATTTCTTCTTCTCGCTCATTATCAGTTACAATGCCGAAAACAATTGCGGTGTGTATGTTTTCTTCGGTCACCAGGAAATCTGCGACCTGCGGAATTACGTCTCGGTCTTCAGTCGCAGTTGGCCGATACCGGCTATTGAGAAGCTTTCAGCGGTCACACGATTCTCAAGGGCTAGATGAATGATTTCCATGGTCTTTTCCGAGCGGGACTGACTCATGATCTGCAGCAGCAGATCTGCATCTCTGAAACCACTCAAGAAGGCGGCAGCGTGGAATCCTCGGTGCCGGCCCTGGTCAAACCGTTCGTGTCGGTGATGATGCCGTGTGGGAGGGCCGTCGCTAACATCACGTGTTCCTTCCTGGATTTGTCCAGTTCAACAAGTCCCTGCTCCAGGTATTCGGCGTAGATTGAAGCCGTAGCACCGTAGGCTCGCCGAACGTCCGCGAAAAAGGGCTCCAGCCGCTGTTGGAGTTCGTGATGATCGACGACTGCCAACGCAGGTACACCGGAGTCCTCCAGATGCCTGATTATCTCCTCGGCGGTTGTTCCCTGATTATCGACATAAACAGCACCAGCATATCTTTTCCAATCAAGAGATCTGTCAAAGCGAATAGGTTCGATCCCAAGCAATTTTACCAAAGCGATATTTTGCGGATGGCTGATTTTCCCGTTGTACACAATGTCGCACCTGATATCGAAGGCACCGCTTATGAGTTGATGGGCGAAAGCCGAGGAGATAGCATCGGGGTCGGGGTAGTCGTGAAGCACAATGATGTGGTTTTCTCCCCGGTGGGCGTCAAGGACATCGGCCATCTTAGGCCGTGAACGGTTGTCTTTGCTTTCCATTGAATGCTCCTTTAAAAGCCTCGGACACGGTGTGCCGCTCACGGAGGGCGACATCGGCATGTTTGGGGAGACGGTTTGGCTTGCTCAAGCCGGGAGCCGTTTGAACCATGGGCGCCCGGAAAGCCCATTCAATTATCCTGTATCCCTTATCAAACACGCAGGTTGTGTGTCAAGGGAACCGGTTTGTGTTACATGCAACACAAAAATCATGCAACGCTTTTGTAGCATGCAACACAAATTCTTGCCAGCCATCGGCCAATACACTACCCCCCATGTTTCAAGCATCAGATATACCTTACAATATTGGTCAGGTGATATCCTTGGCCTTTCCGGCACAGATCTTGATAATCAATTCCGCAATCGATGAGAGTGCGTTACTAATTGCAATAAACCTAATGAAGGGGTACACCATGAGAAAAAGATTTTTTGGGCGCTTATTGTTGGTTGTCATCATTGGTATAACTTTGGGTGGTTGCGCGTGTTCCCAGCCAAAAATGATGGCTGAGACCACTGCTCCTACTCCCCAGCCCGCGGTGGTCCAACAGGCATATACGCCTCCGCCTGCGGTAGTCCAACCGGCTCCTCCGCCCAAACAGGATCGCAACTAGACCACCCCTATGCCCTGCCTCGCTGATTGATTAAACACGAGGCAGGGCTGCTTACGGTTGTTGCCGGACGAGAGAAACATGCAGATGCGGCACGGACAATCATATGGCAACAAATAGAAAAGAGATCAGGCTGAGCCTTTTGGCGGCATTGCGGTGTACAAAGCGATCAGGGAGCGTACGCTCGCTCGCAGTGATCATAACCAAAGGACTTTGTCTTGGCCTGCTGGCCGCCAGTTTTACCCCCCACCAAGTTGCAGCTGCCGACAACGCTGCGCAATTGTCCAACCCGAGCCGCTCATTGGCTGCGCATGAAGCTGCAGCAGCCCTCTTGACTATTGAGACGCAACCCGTCGTGGCGCATTATCCCAAACGGGCTAACTTCGAACAGGAGCATAAGTCCCGGGATGCCCGGCACGTGGCGGACTGGGTTGTAGATTCGAGTGACAATCGCGGCATGCCATTCGTGATTGTAGACAAGGTGGACGCCAAAGTCTTTGTATTCGATGCCGATGGGCGACTTCGGGGCGCAGCCCCAGCCCTGGTGGGCCTGGCGCAGGGTGATGACCCCATCCCCGGTATCGGTGACCGGAAGTTGTCGGACATACGCCCTGAGGAGCGCACCACACCGGCGGGCCGCTTCGTGACCTCGCAGGGCTACAATTCCCACGGAAAAGAAGTCCTCTGGGTGGACTACGACACTGCCGTTTCCCTGCATCGGGTGATCACGACCAATCCCACTGAGCACCGCCTGCAGCGCTTGGCCAGTCCAACGCCGCTCGACCACCGTATTTCCTATGGTTGCATCAATGTTCCAGCGAAGTTTTACGATAACGTCGTGAACCCGGTTTTTACCGGGGACGAATGGGGATCGTCTATGTGCTGCACGGATGACCCGGTTCGCTCGAGGAACGAAAAACATTCGCGACTTATTATGGCCACGAGTGACATTGGGGATACAGATTTCTCTGCCTCGCTGGAAATGACGGCATTACAACGTTATCTTGTATCCGCTGCGCTTGGGCGTGAACCCCTTTTGCTCAATGCGTTCACTGCCGGAGAAGGGGCCATTCGAGGATTCGTGCAATGAAAAATTTGAGCACCGGCCCGCTAAGGGGACCTCTTTTTTTATTACTTGCGTTTCTCGGGCTGCTCACTGTCTCCGGCTGTGCATCCCTGCCGAATGTACAGAAAATGATGGGCCATGTACTCTCAAGCTCCGATCAACCCACAAAGATCATGGGGCGTAAAGGAGAGCTCTCTGCAAAAACAAGTAAAGCCATGATCAAACGGCTTGAAGGGCAGGTCGATGCAACCAGACTTCTGGAGCAGCAGGTTCAGTTGATGCAGTCCGTCAGTGGGAGTCTTTTAGTGGCCGGCAACAAGGTCACCCTGCTCATTGACGGGAAGGCTACCTACGCAGCGATGTTCGAGGCCATCCGAAACGCTAAAGATCACATCAATTTTGAAACCTTCATATTTGAAGATGATGAAGTCGGCAAACAGTTTTCTGATCTGCTGATCCGGAAAAGCGCCGAAGGCGTTCAAGTGAACCTGATTTACGATAGTTTTGGATCCAAGAATACTCCAGTCAGCTTTTTTCAGCGCTTGCGCGATGGCGGGGTCCAGGTGCTTGAATTCAACCCCATTAATCCACTGAAGGTGCTCGTGGGAAAGGCATGGGCATTACGCCATCGTGACCATCGTAAGATTCTGGTCGTTGACGGCGCCATCGCTTTCACCGGCGGAGTCAACGTCAGTGCCGTTTATTCCGGAAGCTCAATCGGTTGGTCTCATAGAGAGAAAAAGGATGAACCCTGGCGGGATACACACGTTCGAATCGAGGGTCCGGCGGCACTACGGCTTCAATGGCTTTTCATGAAAACCTGGGAAAGGCAAAAGGGTCCGGCGCTTACCGGCAGGAACTATTTCCCCTATGTCGAGCAGGCAGGAAACACGCTGGTCAGGGTGGTCGGCAGTTTACCGGGCGAAAGCAATCGACTCATATTCATGATGTACATATCAGCCATCACCCATGCGGAAAACTCCATTTACCTGACAACTCCTTATTTTGTGCCTGACGACCAAATGTTAAAAGCGCTCGCCGATGCTGCCGCGCGCGGTGTTGATGTGAAGATCCTGCTTCCCGGCTACAGTGACTCCGCATTGGTTTTCTATGCGAGCCGGCACTACTATACCTGGTTGTTAAAAGCAGGCGTGCAATTGTTTGAGAGGCGCGGAGGGATGCTGCATGCAAAGACGGCAGTTATCGATGATGTCTGGTCTACTGTCGGATCGAGCAACCTGGACAATGAAAGCTTCCTTACCAATGATGAGGCCAATGCCGTGATCCTGGGCCGGGACTTCGCCGATAGCATGCAGGCAATGTTTGAAAGAGATTTGGAAGAATCCGATCAGATAACTCCGGATGAGTGGGAAAAACGGCCTTTCGGCAATCGCCTGAAGGAATGGCCCGCTAATCTGCTCAAACACTTGCTATAAGGTAGTCGAGCGAGTTGCCGGAGCGCTAAAAAAGTTTCTATTTTCCCCCATACTCTACGAGTATTTGCTCCAGCCATTTTTCTACGGCGATCTTCCCTTGTGGGGTCGATACCAGATAAGGTTTACCTGACGCAAGGCTCTTTGACGCGCAAACATGAATGAAATCCTCGGGGGATTCTATCCGGGATTTGAAATACTCATACTTATTCCTGATATGGTCGGCGGCCTCCTGGCTCGAATATTCGGTTCCATTCCTCGTGAATGTTAAATGTGATTTCGCCACCTGATCTATCAAATATGCGATGACCTTATCAGGGTTTTCCCTTTGAATGCATGTTTCGCCTGCGTGGGCGATAAAACAGGAGAACAGCACAATACTTAAAGAGCAAAAAACTATCTTGGGAGTCTTCATCTCGATAATTATAGACCTTCTATCACTGCCGATGGTACATTTGAATGATCTTTATTTATTGCATTTATTTAACATTATTATAATAGTCATTCCATGTCTCGAAGTAAATAGCTTATTAATCTTATTAATGGACAACGAATTTAAGGCTATCGCCCTTGCCCTAATGTGTTACATGCAACATAGGAATGATACAACACTTCCGTTGCATGCAACACTGCCCCGATTCAGGTTAACACCCCTTCGATGGCTTCATGTATGCCATAAGTGTCTACATTTCTTAGTTAAATACCAAAAGTGACTTCTCTCGATCCAGTGGGCATAAAGATTGCTCAAAGATACGGAGTCACATGTGAGCAGGCAGAAAGGAGTCCAAGGATTGTGAAGCTTCTGTGAAGTAGTTGAAGCGTGCTCATCATTTCTCTCGTTACCCAGGGTCCATCTATAACGGGAGATTACCGCAAATGCATTAGGACGTTATCCAAAAACATCGTTAAAAGTGTGTTCCATTGGCAACTAAACTTACAACAACCAAAAAAAAGGAATAACACGATGAAGAAGACTTATTCGACATTGCTTCTGGTTACTGGTTTCATGGCGGTAATGCTCATGTTACCATTTGCTCATCTCAACGCTGAACCCGCAGGTAACCCAAACAATTCTCCCGTTTCCTGACATATAACGTTAACCAGTCTGATATCCGAGACTTCAATCAATCAGAATCCTCTCTTCTAATGGCACAGATGACGGAGGAGCATCGTTCCTCCGAGAGCTCTTCGAGTTCCACGGTAGAGGTGCCGCCGCCAGTGCAGGAAAATAGGTCCTCAGAGAGTTCTTCGAGCGCCACCATGAAAACTACCACTACAGAGGCGCCGCCAGCGCATTGTGTCACTAACTGCCGCAACCATTATGGGCTAAAAGTTTAGAGGAGTGCAATGACCCCGCACCACCCGCACCACAACAAATGCGAAAAATGGGCTCGGGAACGTGAACAGTCATGTCTCTCCTCATGTAATTAATCGGGATTAACTGAGGTGGAGGTGTGAGTCAGAGGAAGGCTGGCGACAGCTTTCCCCTGACTCTTGTGAATTTCTGCATCGAAGAGATTACCTGAATCAAAAACGTTCCGGGGCCTTTCGCCCCGGCTCTTATGCCTGATTGTTGCAGCAATACGGCAGATGAATTCGGGGAGACAAATTGGAGTGTTTCTAACCCTGGAAGGAGACAGATCATGAAAAGAATTGCTCGTCAGTTCACGTATCCTACGGCACTTGTGGTTGCGGTGGTGCTTCTCGCCTTTATGGTTTTCGCAAGTCCAAGTCTTTCGCGCGCGGCCTCGCCCGAGCCGGGGGATGGCGAAGGCTGTGCATGTCGAGGCGCGCATCAAAGAGCTTGATGCAAGCTCAAGATCACCCCGGAACAGGAAAAGCAATGGGATGTGGTCACTCAGGCGATGCGTGACAATGCGAAAACAATGGATGAGCTCATCAAGGCAAGGACGGAAAAAGCAAAAACCATGACCGCCATCGAAGATCTCAAGTCCTTGGCGAAATCGTCCAGGCGCATGCGGATGGCATCAGGGAATTCATCGCGGCCTTCGATCCCCTCTATGCCGGCATGTCGGACGCTCAGCAGAAGAACTGATAAGTTATTCCAGTATCACGACCGGACGAAGTCAAAGGCAAAGGCCAAATAATCGCGACCGCCACGACGACGAGACGGCAACAACTATTTTTCTGGTGGAGCGCTGCCGCATCCGCGCCATGGCAGGCTGCACACTTCGTTTTGTAGAGAGCGGCTCCGTCTTCAGCCCAGGACAGGCTGGGGATCAGGATGAACAGTGCCACTGCGAGTGTCATTACCAGTGCTACCAACTTTGTCGTCTTCATGATGTCGTTTCTTTCTCCTTGTGAATTTAATAAATCGATTTGCGTATCATCGTTGTTTTTGTGTTGCGAAATCCAACCACTGCTGGCAAAAGCTTTTGGTCGCTGCACCTAATGGAACCCAGTAGTTGCCGCTCTGCTAGTTGAAAGTTTCAATGCTACGAGGTATCGGCGCAGTGACCGATATCACCCTAAGTGGTGATTCGCATTAGGAAACGCAGGCCTGCCCGGGGATGTCACAACACGAAGTGATCGACATCACAGTAGGGGGATCGAAAGCGATAGAGAGACTCGGTGTGGAGATTTGGAAATATGCTGGCGAAGTTATTCGAAGCTGTT
>CAVRZU010000060.1:0-4872 GCA_963725365.1 uncultured delta proteobacterium
TTATTCGCGATCTTGCCACCCGCTGCCTCAGCCAGTGCCGCTACAGTACTGAACATATTCTTCCAGTTCCCTCGAAATATTCCCTCACCACCATCCTGTCGTCGAATGAATGCCTGAGGGTCCCCACGATCTGATAGGTTTCGTGTCCCTTGCCTCCGATGAAAATCATGTCTCCGGGCCGGCCCGATTCCAGGGCCAGTTCGATCGCTTTTCGCCTGTCAGCTTCCCGAATGTAGCCCGTCCCTGCTGTAGCGCGTCCCGAGGCTCCCAGCGCCGGGACTCCCGCCTGTACCACTCCCGTCTCGATTTCGTCCAGGATATCATCGGGGCGCTCGGACCGGGGATTGTCGCTGGTGATGATTACCAGGTCAGCCAGCTCCGCTGCCACCCTGCCCATGATCGCACGCTTGCCCCTGTCGCGGTCCCCTCCGCACCCGAATACCGCGATAAGCCTGTTTTCCGTCATTTCACGAAGGCAGGCAAGCGCCTTTTCCATTGCATCGGGTGTGTGCGCGTAATCGACAACTACCTCAATGCCGCAGCGGTCCGGAATTGCAACGCGCTCAAGCCGGCCGTCAACGTGCGACAGCGCCCGTATGCCCTCTTCGATCGCATTGACCGGAATGTCCAGCGAGACTGCCGCTGATATGGCAGCCAGAATATTGTAGAGGTTGAGCCTACCCAAAAGAGGGGAATCAACACTGATCTGTCCACGAGGTGTATGGATTTTTGCGGTGATTCCCTGAGCACTGAACCGGACTTCCCCGGGGCAAACGGTGTTTGTCCGGGGGGCGGGCGAAATTCGAGCGGAATAACCGATCGTTGCGGCGGCGCGGGCGCCGTTTTCCGTGCAGCAAAGTAATCTTGCGCTGTAATTATCGTCCTCGTTGACCACCGCCACCGAAAGACGCGGGTCAAGATATTTTGAGAAAAGGAGCTTTTTGGCGGAAAAGTACTCCTCCATAGTGGAATGAAAATCCAGGTGGTCCTGTGACAGATTGGTAAAAACCCCGGTCCTGAACTTGCACCCGGCAATCCTGCCAAGGGCAAGCGCATGAGATGAAACCTCCATGACTACGTGTGAAACCCCGTCCTGGATCATTTGGTGAAAGAGTCTTTGGAGGTCCAGGGACTCGGGCGTGGTCATCGGTGCGGCAATGTGCTTTCCCGCCCACCTGTAGGCAAGGGTGCCGAGCACCCCCGGTGACCATCCCTGGCTCCGAAGGATGCTCTCGATAAGCAGGGATGTTGTGGTCTTGCCGTTCGTACCCGTTATTCCAATGAGCTCGAGCCTGGAAGCCGGATGATCGTAGAAGTTTCCAGCTATTGCAGCAAGCGCAGCGCGGGAGTCACGGACGCGGACAAAGCCCGTCGTGAGGCCGGCGGGCTTTTCGGTTTGAGCAACAATCGCCACGGCCCCGCGCGACAGGGCATCGCTTATAAATTCATGCCCATCCGTACGCGCTCCCGGAATGCAGACAAACAGACTCGCTTTTTCCGCATGCCTGCTGTCATAGCATACACCGGATACGGGAAGCTCCAGACCGCTGCTTGCGTCAATAATTTCCACACCTTGTATGAGCTGTTCGAGCGTCTTCATAAGATTGAACCGAACCTGGCAATTGAGGGATTGGTATTAATCCCTGGATCAGGTACTGCTTCCTCAATTTGTTTTGGGCTAATAAACCCTTGCTCCCCGCTCGTCGAGCTTCAACGAGTACTTTCCAGACGGCGCCATGCGGGGACCCGGCTTCGGAGTTGGCTGATTCTTCTTCGCAACAATCGGAACGGCCCCCGGGCCTTTTATCGAAGCCGATTTATTCGGGGCTGTCTTCTGAGCTGACTTGGCGGTTGCCGCCTTTTTGCCGGAGGTCTGCCCGGCCTGGGCCGATGAGGCGTCAGCCGTGCGGATGTTGGGACCGGGTGCGGAATTTGGTCCGGAAGGCATTACACCCAAATAGGGCAGGGCTTTTGCAGCAATCTCCCGGAATACCGGCGCCGCTACTACGCCCCCATAACTAGACCCCTGGGGTTCGTGGACAATTACGGTGATTACCAGTTTAGGGTGCTCAGCCGGGATAAACCCGGTAAAAACTGAGGTGTATTTGTTCGAAGCATAACGCTTCGTGACGTTGTCCATTACTTGAGCCGTTCCAGTCTTGCCAGCCGCCTTGTAACCCTCGGGCGAAGCATTTGGCGCTGTGCCGCCTTCCTGAGTTACCAATTCCATCATAGCACGAACCTGGTCGGCTGTCCTCTTTGAAATGACCCTCCGGGTCTCGGAGGATTTAATTTGCCTGATCGAATTCCCCTGATCGTTGAGCAGATCGTCAACTATTACTGGTGGCCCGTATTCTCCGCCACTGGCTATCACGGCAATGGCATTGGTCAATTGAAGGCCGGTCACCCCGATGCTTTGTCCAAAGCCGGTTACCGCCAGATCTATGGGTCTCCACCTTTTTTGAGGTCTCACAAGACCCTTGAATTCTCCAGGAAGATCGATCCCTGTGAGTGATCCGAAGCCGAAGTCGTGAATGTAGCGGGAGTATTTTTCGCTGCCCATATGGAGTGCGATTTTTGCCGCTCCGATGTTGCTGGAATATTTGATCACCTCTTCCATGGTCAGCCAGCCGTGGCCGTGGACATCCTTTATGGAGTGCCCGGCCAGCTCGCACCTGCCGCCTTCGCAATATATCTTGTCTTGCGGCCGGACCAGGCCCTGATCCAGGGCCGCACTCATCATGAATACCTTAAATGTCGATCCGGGCTCGAAGGCGTCCGAGATCGCGTGATCGCGCCCAAGCTCCTGTTTCGGGTCCTTTTTTTCCGGAATCATGTTCGGATCGAAAAACGGCCAGCTGGTCAGTGCAAGCACCTCCCGGGTCTCGACATCCATGACCACCACTTCCGCCGACCTGGGCCTGTATTTTTCAGCCGCCTTCTCCAGTTCGCTTTCTGCAACATATTCGATGAAGGTATCCATAGTGAGCCTTACCCCACAACTTTCGGCAGGCTCGGGAGGGGCCGAGGAATTGAGCCACAGCCGCTTGCTGCATCCGTCCCTAACTGGGATACGGGAATTGGCTTGCCACGTAACACTTCATCGAAGGATTTCTCGATACCTTCTATACCTGCTCCGTCTATATTTACAAACCCCACAACCTGGCCTCCCACCTGCCGGTATGGGTAGAACCGCTTGTACTCGTCCGTAAGATTAAGGCCGGGAGCTTTGAGCTTCTCTATTTCGGTTGCCTGCTGATCGGTTAGTTGGCGCTTTATCCAGATAAAATGGCTTGAAGAGCTCAGTTTCTTTTCAATTGAAGAGATCGGTTCATCCAGGATTCGACTGAGGTTGGCGGCCGTTTTTGCGGGGTTGTCGATTCGGCGCCCAAAAGCATAGAGCGAGCGCTGCGGAACCGAGTAGGACAGCACTCGCCCCTGCCTGTCGTAAATTGTGCCTCGATAAGCAGGGACTGTAAATTTGGTGTTCAAATTGGAATTGGCCTGGTCCACCCAAAGTGAGTATTGGATCACCTGGAGACGGAAGGCCTTGCCTATAATTGCGCAGAAGGCCAGAATCACCACGACTTGGAAGAGCAGCCGGCATGACCAGTATCGGGAGTTCAGAGATTTCCGCTGTTCTCGCCCTTCCATTTTATTCTCCTGATACCCGGTTGCGAATATCGGTCTGCTAGCGCATCACCACTTTCTGATCGGCCCTGGGCGGCGCCAGGCCGAACTGGTTTCGGCCAATCTCCTCAAGCCGCTGCGGGTCTCGAAACCGGGACCACTCAATAGTGAGCTTGCGCTGAACATTGCTGAGGAGTTCACTTGCTTCATAGGCTTTTGAGAGCCGATAGCCGTTTTGGATTTGCTGCACATAGAGCCAGACGTAAAAAACCGCGCAAATGACGAAAACAGCACCCAGCAGGATTGCCGATGTGAGCCATGCCCAGATGCGGGCATGCGCCGGGGTCTTTTGCTGGAACCCGGGGTCGCCCTCCAGCTTGATGCTGAAGATCGGGACGCTTTCTTTGGCTCTTCTCATCGGTTTCCCAGCAGTTGACAGCTCTTACAAATCAGATATCCCATTGCGGCCTCCTGTGGTCAGGACAGCCGAGATTGAAAACCTGTGAAAACCCGCGCCCGGCTGACCTGCAGAACAGATCCGCCCGTGCCATCCGGTTAGGACTTTGAGGAGCGCAATAATCTTCCGGGTCGCGCCTGAAAAGGAAATGCGTTGAAGGGCAGCCGTTTTTCGAAGATTTTCGCTTTAGGGTGTTTGCTTTCATGGTTTTACCCTTTCTGTTCTGTCAGGTTTTCTCATCGGGAGAAGTTTCCGGACGGCCCCCCCAGCCGCCCGGAAAGTCACCTTCTCTCTTCCTTCCCCGTTCCCCGGAAAACCACTTTACAGCCCCTTTCGGGGTTTATTCGGCCAGATCCCCCTCCGGGCCCCCTCAAACCCGGAGAGGAAAAGGCCGTGGTGCCAGCGAGTAAGTGAACAGCGAGCAGTAACAACTGAAAATCCCTAAATCCCCAATCACAATTTTTCGACGGCCCTGAGCCTTGCGCTGCGCGCCCGCGGGTTGCTCTGAAGCTCATCGGCCGAAGGCCTGAGAGCCTTTTTGGTAAGCAGCCGAACCAGCGGTTTACCTTCACATTCGCACGCAGCGCGCTCACGCGGGCAGCGGCACGACCGGCCCAGTTTCTGAACGCCTCTTTTACTACACGGTCTTCCAGCGAATGGAAGGCGACCGCGCAGACTCTTCGCCTGGTTTGAGGACATCCAGCGCCTCGGGCAGAAAACGCTCCAGAGAATCGATCTCTCGGTTGACTGCTATCCGCAGGGCTTGAAAAGTACGGGTGGCCGGG
>CAVRZU010000061.1:0-12097 GCA_963725365.1 uncultured delta proteobacterium
TTGAGTTCGCAGTTTTCATTCAAAGGATTCAAGATCATGATTTTGATGCCTGCACGTTGCGTTGGATGCTCGGATGGGAGGATGATCCTTACCAGATTTGGCATTCCTCCCAGGCTGTAAAAAAAGGCTCCAATTTTGTGGGGTTCGAAAATGCCGAGGCGGACAAATTGATGGAGGATGCGCGCAAGGAATTCGATCCTGAAAAAGGCGCAAGATGTATTATCGTCTCCAGGAAATAATCCACGAGGAGCAGCCCTACACGTTTCTTTTTACCGACGAAGCACTGGTGGCCATCTCGAGGAGGTTTAAAAATGTCAGGGTTTACCCCATGGGGCTTTCTTCGCCGCTATACTGGTGGGTGCCTAAAGATGCCCGGAAATATAAAGAGACAATGAAGTGATGGATAACTTCCAAAGATCGATGAAGAACATGTTTGTGTCGGAAGCCTTCGAGCGTGAGCATCTTCGCCGCAAAGATCCGGACTGGCTTGCCATGCGGATGTGCGCCCCAGAGTCACTCTTCGTGCCAGTGCTTGAATCGAAGATACTGGTTGACAATGGAGATGTCGCGGGGCCTGTTTTTCTGAATTGGGAGCAGTTAAGGGATCATGTGAGAGGAGATGCAGCTTTTTTTCTGGGTGAGGAGAAAGGCCACGCTTACTTTGCCGTAGACCTTGATGAAAAGGCCGCCGCCGCACTGGAGCACGGGGGGCGATTTCGTGACCTGCGGGCCGTTGCGCCATTGCTTTCGCAGGATGAGGGAGCTCTTCTCGCCTATGCCAAGACACTTATATACTGGCACAAGCGCAATCATTTTTGCGGCGTCTGCGGGAGCCGAAACGAAACCAGGGATGGCGGGCACTTCCTTGCGTGCGTGAATCCGGAGTGCGGCGCTGTTCACTTCCCGCGCACCGATCCGACCATAATTGTTCTGATAAAATGGGGTGAAAGATGCCTGCTGGGGAGGCAGCATATTTGGCCTGAGCGTATGCATTCCGTTTTGGCGGGGTTCGTGGAGCCTGGCGAGAGCGCCGAAGGGGCCGTTTCGCGCGAGGTTTTCGAGGAAGTGGGGCTCAGGGTTCGAAACATCCGGTATCATTCTTCCCAGCCGTGGCCGTTTCCGTGCTCGCTTATGCTTGGATTTACGGCGGAGGCCGAAAATGAGCTGATAAGCCTCGGAGATGAAGAACTCGAAGAGGCGAACTGGTTTGGACGCCGGGAACTGATTGAAGCCATTGAAAAAGGCGCAGTAAAGCTCCCGACGCCTATTTCGATTTCCTATCGGCTGATCGAGGACTGGTTCGACTCAGATGGCCCGTTGCGTTTGCAAGACCTTGCAGGCCGGCAATCATCGCTTCGAAAAGAATAATAGACGAGGATGCATATCCTAAATGAAAGCCTACCTGATCAAAAGGCTGCTCCAGATCATTCCGACCCTTCTGGGAATAACTTTTATCACTTTTGTCATTATCCAGCTGGCGCCCGGAAATCCCGCCATGCTAAAACTGCAGATGGGCAAAGGGGGGTCTCTTGGCGAGAAAGCTTTTTCCGAGGAGATAATCAAGCAGACAAAAGAACTCTACGGATTGGACAAGCCCTTATACGTCCAATACTATGAGTGGGTGAAGCGCGTCTTTACCCTCAATTTCGGGAATTCGTTCAAGGACCATAGAAAGGTGTGGGACAAAATTGCCGAACGGCTGCCGATAACCATTCAACTCAATATAATATCGATTTTTTTGGTCTATCTGATCGCAATACCGTGCGGCATCTTTTCGTCAACTCACGCCGGATCGGTCCTGGACAACATACTGACCGTCGGATTTTTCATCCTCTATTCTCTTCCTAGTTTCTGGGTGGCGGTGCTGCTCATCATGCTCCTCGGAGGAGGGGATTTCTGGGATATTTTCCCGGTTTACGGCATATCGTCGGTGGGAAGTGAAACCATGGGGGCGCTCCCCTGGCTGCTCGACAGGATGTGGCATTTGGTGCTTCCTGTTACCTGTCTAACCTACGGCGGGCTGGCTTACCTTTCAAGACTGACGCGGGCCGGCATGCTCGAGGTCATCAGGGAAGACTACGTTAGAACGGCCAGGGCAAAAGGGCTGAGTGAACGTGTGGTGATTTTCAAACATGCGTTCCGCAACGCTCTGCTTCCGCTTATAACGCTTCTGGCCTTCCTTTTACCTTCTATGTTCGGCGGAAGTGTAATCATTGAAAGTATCTTCTCGGTTCCCGGAATGGGGCAGCTTGGGTTCGAGGCGGTCTTGAGCAGGGACTATCCGGTTATAATGGCGATTACCGTGATCTCGGCCTTCCTAACGCTGATAGGGCTGTTGATTTCCGACATCCTGTATGCCGCCCTCGATCCTCGGATCAAATTGGAATAATTTTCTTAAAGCTGGTTGAAAAATGAGCGATCCGGCAAAAACTACGGATTTTGAAATCCAGGAGACACCATCAGGGGTGAAGGGCGAAGTCCCCAACACTTACTGGAAGATGGTGGGCTATCACTTCAAGAAGAGAAAGCTGGCCGTATTCGGTCTGTGGGTAACCATATTTCTTTTTTTCGTCGCTATTTTTGCGCCTTTGCTTGCAAACGATAAACCCATATTGTTTTATCACAAGGGTAGTTTGAACTTTCCTGTCTTTTCCGGCGCAGAAAAAATCGGTTCATTTGTATTTAAAGATCTCAAGAAGCAAAATCCTTTTATCTACCAGCACATTACCGGAAAGGAAAATGCGATAGCGATATGGCCCTTGGTAAAGTACTCACCGACCGAATATAACCTGCTCGAGTATCTTGCCCCCCCGGATGCCGGGCATTGGTTCGGGACAGATGACAGCGGCCGTGACGTGCTTAGCAGAATGATTTACGGTGCGCGGATTTCACTTTCAGTGGGTTTTGTTGCGGTGGGGATAGCCATGGTGATAGGGATACTGCTGGGAGCGCTTGCGGGCTACTTCGGGGGGTGGACGGATATAATAATCAGCCGCGCAATAGAGATAATGCTCACTATCCCGACGTTTTTCCTGATTATAGCTATAGTTGCTTTCCTGCCTCCCAGCATATACAACATCATGGTGGTAATCGGTTTGACGGGCTGGACGGGAGCGGCGCGGTTCGTTCGCGCCGAATTCCTGAAGCTCAAGCAGCTCGACTTCATAATGGCTCTGAGGGCCCTTGGCGCCTCTGACAAGCGTATAATTTTTCTTCACATGCTTCCGAATGCCATGGCCCCGGTGCTGGTTTCGGCGGTATTTGGAATTGCCGGCGCCATCCTTACCGAGTCGAGTTTGAGCTTTCTTGGGTTCGGGGTTCCCCCGCCAACTCCGAGTTGGGGAGACATACTTTCACAAAGCCGCGATTATATTGAATTTGCATGGTGGCTGACCGTATTCCCCGGATTTGCGATATTCATCAGCATCACGGCCTACAACCTGGTCGGTGAAGGACTTCGGGACGCAATGGACCCGAAGTTGTTCAGGTAGGCGGGAAAATGCTCCAGTTGAACATTGGAGAGGAAAGCGGGATTCTTACCGTCAGCAAGCTCAACCAGCAAGTAAAGGCGCTGCTTGAGCAGAAGTTCCCGTTTGTCTGGGTAAAAGGTGAGATTTCGAATTTTCGGGTCCCGGCTTCGGGACATTTTTATTTTACGCTAAAGGATGCTCAGAGCCAGATCAATGTGGTTTTTTTCCGGGCTCAGAACCGTTTCTTGAGGTTCCTTCCGGAATCCGGAATGCAGGTCATTTGCCAGGCGCGCCTTAGCGTCTACGAACCCAAAGGCGAATATCAGTTGATCGTGGAGGTGATGGAGCCGATGGGGGCCGGCCGGCTGCAGCTCGCCTTCGAAGCACTGAAGAGAAAGCTCGAGGCCGAGGGTCTGTTCGACTCGGCCCGGAAAAAAGTCCTCCCGCTTTGCCCTCGCAATATCTGCCTTATTACTTCAAAGAGCGGCGCTGCAATCAGGGACATTCTCAAGGTATTGCAAAGAAGCCCTTATCCGGTTTCGGTCACGCTTTTTCCGGTCGCGGTGCAGGGACCCGAAGCCCGGCTTGAGATTGCCGAAGCTGTAGTTTCGGCGAACAAGCTTACCTGGCGCTATGAGTGGGATGTTGTGATAATAGGGCGAGGGGGCGGGAGCATAGAAGATCTGTGGGCATTTAACGAGGAAGTTGTAGCTCGGGCGATTTCGGCCTCTTCAATTCCGGTCATTTCGGCGGTCGGCCATGAGATTGATTTTACGATCTCAGATATGGCTGCGGACCTGCGGATGCCCACACCGACCGCTGCGGCTGAGTGGGTAGTAAAGCGGCTGGAACAGTTTCATCGTGACCTGCATGGCTGCCGGGACAGGTTGTTTAAGGTGATGGAGGCCAGGCTCGAGATTGTCGGCTTAAGGCTCAAGTACCTGGAAAGCCGGATTATTCACCCCAAGAGGAGGCTCGAGAATTTACGGCTGACTGTCGATGATCGTGTGCAACGGCTCACTCTTGGCGTGGAGAGGCGGCTCGAGAGGGCGCGGGATTCGTATGGCCATCTGCGCAACAGGCTTGTCTATCTCAATCCCGAGGTGCAGATTCAAAGAGGCCGGGCGGGGCTGAATCGTCTGTGCAAAGAACTTGTGCTCAATCATCACCGGATTTTGGACGCTCACCGGCTCAGGTATGAGAATTATATCGCGCGTCTGGAGGCGCTCAGTCCTCTTGCCGTTCTTTCGCGAGGGTATTCGATTTCATATAGAATGGCTGACGGGAAAGTGATCAGGAGCTACACTGAGACCGCGCCTGGAGATCGTGTCGTGGTTCGGCTTGCGTGCGGCCGAATCGAGTGCCTGGTCAATAAGGCTGAAAACATTGACAATGAAAAGGATGACTGAATCGGTGGCCAAGAAAAAAAGCGATCTTTTTGAAGAGGCTATGAAAAAGCTGCAGGATCTTGTGGAAAAGCTGGAAAAGGGCGATTTGCCTCTTGAAGAGGCTATGGAATGCTTCTCTGAGGGGATTCGAACTGCCCAGTTTTGCCACAAAAAACTCGAAGAGGCGGAAAACAAGGTGCAGATGCTTCTAAAGGATCAGCAGGGTGAATGGAAGACTGCGCCTTTCGAGCCGTTTCAGACGAACTCGGAAGAGCAGAGATAGGGCCGGGAGAGTGACAACGTTGTTGAGTTTTAGTTAAAGACTTGAGAGTGCTTGCTTATTTGAGTGTGGAAGTTGAGACTTGCCCGTGTTAGTATCGTATATTAATCACGTTTCGCAGCGAAGGCCTCTATGAATGAATTCGATCTAAAGACCTATTTGAGCCGCCGAAAGCAGATTGTTGAGGCCGCTTTGGAGGAAATATTACCGGCGGCCTCCGGGCTTCAGAAAAAAGTAATCGAAGCTGCCCGCTACAGCCTTTTTGCCGGGGGCAAGCGGTTGCGTCCGATCATGTGTATTGCGGCGGCGGAAGTGGTGGGCGGCGATATCGAGCGCGTCATGCCGGCTGCCTGTGCCCTTGAGATGATTCACACCTATTCGCTCATTCATGACGACTTGCCTGCGATGGACAATGACGATTTCAGGCGAGGAGTGGCCACAAATCACAAAGTATTCGGAGAGGCGATCGCTATTCTGGCCGGAGACGCGCTTTTGACGGAAGCTTTTGAATACTTTGCGCAAAGCGCAGCGAAGGGTGTGCGTCCGGATAGAGTGCTGGAAGTGATCGGCATCGCAGTCAAGGCCGCCGGGTACAGGGGAATGATCGGAGGCCAGGTGATAGATCTCGAATGTGAAAACCAGAAGGTTAACCTGGCAACAGTAGAGTATATGCACATACATAAGACCGGGGCATTGATTTCGGCATCGCTTGAGATCGGGACCATTGTCGGCGGCGGGGACCAGGCGCAGACACAGGCGCTAAGAACCTACGGGCATCATGTCGGGCTTGCATTTCAGATTACTGACGATCTTCTCGACGTCGAGGGGGACCCGGCGCTGATGGGTAAAGAACCGGGATCGGACGCCGCCAAAAACAAGATGACTTATCCTGCCTTGCTGGGTATTGCGCAGTCCAGGGATGCCGCAAAACATCACGTGGAGAGTTCCCTTGAGGCGCTGGCTGGTTTTGACGCGAAGGCGGAACCGTTGCGGGCCATTGCACGTTACCTGCTGGTGCGCAGAGGATGACGATTCGGATAAATTTCTTGACTATATCAGGATTTTTCATTAATTGGCGAAGATACTCGCCAGGTAAGATATCGATTGAAAGGGGCTAATTTGAAAAATAAAATGATGGGCCAAGGGCAGCTTTCCTGTATCGATCTCCCCTGTCAGCTGAAAGGCCTGTCTCATCAGCAACTTATCGAATTGGCTGAGGAAATCCGCGCCCGTATCATAGGCACTGTAGCCGAAACCGGTGGACACCTTGCACCAAGTCTCGGTGTAGTGGAACTGACAATTGCTCTTCATTACGTATTTGATGGCGCCCATGATCGTTTCATCTGGGATGTTGGACATCAGGCTTATGCGCACAAGCTTTTGACCGGGCGCCAGAATGAATTTGGGACTCTGCGTCAGTACGGCGGGATAAGTGGTTTTCCCAAGCGCTCCGAGAGCAAGTATGACGCTTTCGGAACGGGACACTCCAGCACGTCTATTTCCGCTGGCTTGGGGATTTCTGTCGCCAATCATCTTAAGGGCAGCCAGGCTCGGGCTATCGCCATAATTGGTGACGGCAGCATGACAGGAGGAATGGCTTTCGAGGGTCTAAACAATGCGGGGGACCTTGCAAAGAACCTGATTGTAGTTCTCAATGACAACGAGATGTCCATTTCCCCCAATGTTGGCGCGCTTTCTTCATTCCTAAGCCGTAAGCTTTCCGGAAAAACCTCGATGTATCTGAAGCGGGAGATGGAGGATGTGCTCAAATCAATACCGGGAATCGGTCCTAATATTCTCCAGGTATTGAGGCGCAGCGTAGATTCGCTGATTAGCTTTTTCACCCCTGGCATGCTCTTTCAGGCTCTTGAGTTTCAGTATATCGGCCCCATTAACGGACACCGTCTCGACAGGTTGATAGAGACTTTCGAAATAGCGCGCAATGTGGACGGCCCTGTTTTGATCCATGTACTGACCAGGAAAGGAAAGGGCTACGAACTTGCAGAAAAGGATCCCACGAGTTTTCACGGAGTGGGGCCGTTTAACATAGCAACCGGTAAGAGCCTTGATACAGTAAAATGCCTCTCCTATACAAAGGTCTTTGGGAGGGCGATGAAGAAATTGGCTGACTCCGACCCCAAACTGATCGGCATTACAGCCGCGATGATCCAGGGAACTGGACTCGACTGCTTCGCGCAGACCTACGCAGACCGGTTTTTCGACGTAGGCATAGCCGAGCAACACGCCGTGACCTTTGCGGCCGGGCTTGCAACGGAGGGTTTCAAGCCTGTTTTAGCCGTTTACTCGACTTTTCTTCAGCGCGCTTATGACCAGGTACTGCACGATGTCTGCCTTCAGAACCTTCCGGTAGTGTTCGCGATGGACCGGGCCGGGCTGGTAGGGGAAGACGGACCGACGCACCATGGAGTTTTCGACCTGTCGTTTTTGCGCTCGATGCCCAACATGGTGCTGATGGCGCCAAAAGATGAAAACGAGCTTCAGCATATGTTGAAGACGGCCGTCGATCACGATGGTCCGGCTGCGGTGCGCTATCCAAGAGGAGATGTTCTCGGTGTGGACCTCGACGATGAACTCAGATCACTGGAGATAGGGAAGGGCGAGTTGTTGAGGCCGGGCAAAGATTTGGTCATAGTCGCAATAGGCTCCACGGTCCAAAGTGCAAAGGAAGCCGCCCTGAGGCTGGAGGAGGAAGGAATCGAAGCGGCTGTCATAAATGCTCGGTTTATAAAGCCCCTTGACCGGGAGTTGATTATGACTTGGGCCGAAAAGACCGGCAGGGTTATCACAGTTGAAGAAAACATGCTGGCGGGTGGCTTTGGGAGCGCCGTCCTCGAACTGTTCGAGGAAGAATCGTTTTCCCCTAAATCGATGAAGCGTCTGGGAGTATCCGATTGCTTTGTACCCCATGGAAGTCAGGCAATACTTAGAAATCTCTGCGGTATCGACGCCGAGGGCATTGAGAGGGCCGCTCTTAAATTGTTAGATTACAATCATGGCAAAGTTCTCCGAGCGATTGGATAAACTGCTTGTTGACAAAGGTTATGCCCCCACTCGCGAACGCGCACAGTCGCTGGTTCTGGCTGCAAAAGTCACCGTTAACGGCCATATTCTGACCAAAGCCGGACAAAAAGTCTCCCTGGACTCAGAGCTCCATATCTTAGAAGACGCCATCCCTTACGTCAGCCGGGGCGGTCTGAAGCTGGAACATGCTATCAGATCGTTTTCAATTGAGGTTTCCGGACGGACGGCTATGGACGTGGGCGCCTCAACGGGAGGTTTTACGGACTGTCTCCTCTCGTTGGGAGCGCGAAGGGTCTATGCGGTTGATGTGGGTTATGGACAGCTTGCGCTTAAACTGCGAAACGACGCCCGTGTGATCGCCATTGAGCGAACAAATATCCGGTACCTGCCTGCAGAACTCGTAACCGAGCCTATTGAGGTAGTGACCATCGATACATCGTTTATCTCTCTGAAGCTGGTGATTCCGTCAGTTCTAAAGTTCCTGGAAGATGAGGCGGTCCTTGTGGCGCTCATAAAACCGCAGTTCGAAGCCGGCCGTGAGCAGGCATCAAGGGGAAAAGGTGTCATTAGGATCCCCGGATTCATGAAGAGATTTGCGGCGCAATGGCTGAATTTGCGGCAAAGCTTGGATTTGAGGTGATCGGGTTAGTTCCATCCCCCATACAAGGGCCGAAGGGAAACCGGGAATTCCTGATGGCTGCCACTGCTCCAAAAAACCGGTAAGAACTACATGCGCATTCATCTGGTATTCGTCGGGAAAACGGCATTTGCCGACATAGAATCAGGTATTGATCGTTACCTGCACAGGCTTCGGCACTACCTACCGGTGCAGACTCACTACATAAAGGCGGAGAAGATAACGTCGGCAGTTGGGCAGCAGTTCGTCCGGGAGCGAGAGAGCGAGCGTATACTGAAACAGACAGGGCGGCAGGGGCGCCTTATCGTGTTTGACCAAAGAGGACTCGAGCTCGATTCACCAGGTCTGTCGAAATTATTAGAAAAACTGATCGGCTCGGCAGTATCCGATGTTTGGATGATAGTGGGCGGACCGGTCGGGGTGTCGTCCCAATTACTCGAAGCAGCCCATGAGGTGCTCTCTTTATCGAAGATGACCTTTCCCCACGATCTCGCCCGCCTGATGGTCGTAGAACAACTTTATCGGGCTTTCACGATCATAAAGGGGGAGCCGTACAATAAGTGAAATAATCTAAATAGCTACAACTTCGGTGACCTCGGGGATTTCCTGCTTAATAATACGTTCGATACCGGATTTCAAAGTCATCTGGCTCATGGGGCAGCCGCGGCAGGCGCCGGTGAGCCGCACTTTGACCACCGAACCGTCGATCTCGATCAGCTCAACGCTACCGCCGTCTTTTTCCAGCATAGGTCTTATTTTTGCCAGCGCTTGTTCTACTTTCTCACGCATCTGTTTCCTCCAGTCAGGATGATAGTCAGCATCATTTTGTATCGGAGCAAAATAACATATAAGACGAGAAGGGAAAACAAAATCATGTCCATCGAAGAGTCAATTTCCACGATTCAATGGTAGCGCGCATTTCACGGCATCGTTCTTCGTATCATGGAGAACAAATTTACCTTGGTCAGAGATGGGAAGGAATTGAAATTTAGTATTATTTTCAGTAGAATGCGTGATTGTTAAAAGATATGGGTGGCTTGCAAGCAAATTAAGGGGTAATTGAGGGGGACCTATGGCCGGCTACAAACTTTTGGAGCGCATTTCGTCGCAGGAGTTGAGCAGGTCTGTCGAGAGTCTGGCAGAGCGGATAAACCGTGACTATGAGGGCAAAGATCTTGTACTGATCGGTATTTTGAACGGAGCATTCATTTTTATGGCCGATCTGGCACGACGTCTCGATCCGGCTGTCAGAGTAGATTTTATCAGGTTAGCCAGCTACGGAGACAAGACTCAGACCTGTGGGAATGTGAGGATCACAAAAGACATAGAGCTTCCTTTACAGGGAAGCCATGTGCTGATCGTCGAGGACATTGTTGACTCCGGCATCACGATCAAGTGGCTGCTCAATCACATCGCGAGCCTGTGTCCTGAATCAGTAAAGGTTTGCACTCTGATAGACAAACATGAACGCCGCAAGGTTGAAGTGCCAGTCGACTATGTGGGTTTAACGGTCGACAGCGGGTTTCTGGTCGGTTATGGACTGGATTTTTCTGAAAATCACAGAAATCTGCCGGCCATTTATGAAGTTGTGTTCGAAGAGTAGCAACTCCGGACAATGATCGTCTTGGGAAGGAAGCTGATATATGTCCATGATGGTGATAAACTGTGAATCCTGTGGAGCAAAATTCAGGCTTGATTCCGAAAAACTAAATAAAGTCCGCAACAAGGTGAGGTGTACAAAGTGTAAACACATATTTGTGGTGGAACAACCAGATGAAGACGGACTGATTCATATCGAGATTTCCGATGAGGAAAGGGAATTCATTCCCGGGACAATCCCTGAAGAAAGTGACAGGGGCACTGGTCCGGTCAAAGGTAGCCGGTGGTCTTTAAAGAAGAAGGTGTTAATTGCCGGAGTTCCGGCAGTTCTGGTGCTCGCCTTTGTTGCTCTCTTTTTCTGGCGAGGCGTTGCGCTTGAGTTCTTGCCCGCTAAAAACGCTCCCGTAGCTGCTCCCACACCTGTGGTAACGATCACCGACAGCGTACAGGCTTACTACCTGGAAAACGTGCACTCGGGACAGGTGCTCGTCATCGAGGGCGAGGTGCTCAACGAATCGAGCCGGCCGGTCAGTTTCGTAATGATCGAAGGAAAATTATTCGACAGCAAGGATGCCATTTCACAAACACAGCGCTGCTATGCGGGAAATTCATTAACTCGGAAAGAAGTCGCCAACCTCAAGCCCGATGAATTTCAGGAAAAAATGATGAACAGGGAAGGCAAAAACCTCAAAAACGTGCGGATTCCTCCGGCCGGGAAGGCGCCTTTCATGCTTGTTTTCCATAACCTTCCTGAAACAAGCACTCTTAGCAACTATAGTATCAATGTAATCAGCTCGAAATTTGACTAGACCGATGCGTTCTACAGATTCCTTTCCTGTTTTTAAGCCAACTTATTGAAGTAACGAAAAGAATTGACAAATGAACTGTTTAGGGGTAAAAAAGCGCTTACCCAAGCACCTGAAAAAATAGGCAAATCATTTTCGAAAGGCCTCCATGATGCTGGATGTGAAATTCGTTCGAGAAAACATTGCACTGGTGCGCAACATGCTGAAAAACCGCCAGTGCGATCTGGATCTCGAGCCCCTTTTGAAACTGGATGAAACCAGGCGGAGTATTTTGGTCGATGTGGAGGAGAAAAAGCACCGGCGAAATATTGCATCTGATGAAATATCCGGGCTGAAGAAGAGAAAAAAGATTCCTCCAGTTTGGTTGAGGAGATGAAGAGCCTCGGGCAGGAGATCAAAAGTCTCGATCAACAGTTGACCGAAGTAGAGCAGCAATTCAGAGATTTTTTGCTCATAATCCCGAATATGCCTGACAATTCCGTGCCTGTTGGCCGGGATGAGAAGGACAACAGGGAAGTTCGAACCTGGGGAGAAAAACCGGCTTTCGATTTCAAACTCAAGCCTCATTGGGAAATAGGTGAGGATCTTGGATCTGGTTTGCAGCGTGGCGCAAGAATAACCGGGGCGCGGTTTACTCTGTATTGGGGTGCCGGCGCTGCGTTGGAGCGGGCTCTGATCAGCTTCATGCTCGATATTCATACACGACGGCACGGCTATACCGAAGTTCTTCCCCCGTTCATGGTAAACAGCGCAAGTATGAGGGGAACAGGGCAGCTGCCCAAGTTTAAGGGGGAGTTGTTCAAGCTCGATGGCTGGGATTATTGGCTGGTGCCGACCGCAGAATACCGGTTACCAACAACCACAGCGGTGAGATC
>CAVRZU010000062.1:0-28893 GCA_963725365.1 uncultured delta proteobacterium
TTAATGAGGCTTCTTTCCTGCAAGTGATAGCCGAAGGACCCGGCGATCAGGATTCTGTCCACCTCGCCGGCTTCGATGCCGGCATCCTGAAGCAGGAATTCGATCCCGGCCCGAACCGCGCCTTTGGCCAACTGCACCTGGCGCACGTCCTTTTGCGAGAGCAATGTTCTCCGCCACCTGAAAGGTCGCTTTCCCGTCATATTTGATCAGTCTTGTCGCGATAAGGACCGGTAGGCACGATTTTTGGGGATCTACAAACCGGCCATTGCCGGCGATCACGCCATGATCGACAAGCTCGCCAACGATGTCGAGCAGACCGCTGCCGCAAATCCCGACCGCCTTAGCGTTTTCAATGGTTTTAACTGCTATAGTGCCGTCCTCGGCGACATCGAAGGCCTCTATCGCTCCCCGGCCGGCTCTCATGCCGCAGGAGATGTTCATCCCCTCAAAAGCGGGACCGGCCGCAGTAGACGTTGCACATAGACGGCCATTGCGAGCCAGGACCATTTCCCCGTTGGTGCCGATGTCGACCAGCAGGGTGGTTCCCGTCCTCTGATGAAGTCTTGTTGCCAGGATACCGGAGGTAATGTCCGCTCCGACAAAACCGGCGATGACCGGCGGCAGATATATCAGTCCTGAGCTTGCGATATTCAGCCCCTGCCGGTTGGCGGACAGGTGATTACCCCTGATATGAGAGGGATATAAGGAAATTTCCCCAGCGATGAGGGATCGTTGCCGGTGGCCAGGTGGAGCATGCAAGTGTTTCCGCTGAACACCATTTCATAAATCGAATCAGTCGCAACGTCCGACGCCCTCGCAAGCTCTCCGGTCAGTCGGTTGATCTCTTCGACCAGCACCGAGTGCATGATTTTCAAGCCGGCCTCTTCGGCCGCAAAGTGGATCCGGGAAAGGACATCCTGGGCATGCAGGCTTTGAGGATTGAGCGAGGAGGCAGTGGCTATTTCCTGTCCATTGGAGAGATCGACCAGAGAAGCCACTATGGTTGTGGTGCCGATGTCGACCACGACGCCGAAATTTGTCGTGCGGGTATCCCCCGGTTCTTCAGCCAGAAGCCTATCCAGGGCAAAAACGCTGGTTTTGCCTTTCTCTTCCGAATAGGTCTTTTTGATGCATGGATCAAGGTCAACGACCCGCATCAGACCGTAGCTCAAAATCCTAATCGCGCCGGACTGCTCCGGGCCGGGGAGTTCCACCGCGATGTCCCCCAGGACTTCAGTCTGGCAGGAAAGGACCCATGCATGATCGGTTGAAGTCCCTTCACTGGAGCGGGGTGCTGTCGTCGAGATATTCCGCAGGGAATCGACATCAAGCCGGACCGCGCATTTGGAGCAAATTCCTACGCAATTGCAGGGGGTTTCGAGCACGATTCCCGCCTTTTGGGCCGCCTGAAGAATGGTGGCGCCTATGGGAACTTCGATCGACCGGCGGTCGGGGTAAAAACTGACGATAGCCATTACGTTCTTCTCTGAGGTCATGCCGCTTTATGGTGCCTGGCGGCCGTCTCGGCGACGGCCTGGATGTTTTTCATAGGAGTTTTGGGACTGATGCCGCAGGCTGGCGCCAGAATATCGACTCCATGTTTCAGACACTGTTCGGTGACCTTGCCCAGCTTGGCGGGTTCGCCTCGCTCAAGAGTATAGGTGCTGATGTTCCCCATGGTTACCTTACCTGGGGCCAGGTTCTGCAATTGCTGGATGCCGACAACCGAATCGACGCTGACAGCGTCTGCTGACAGGTGCTGCAAGACTGTGCCAAGACGATTCACATCCCCGCAAATATGCACTATGGAAGGCTTGCGGTAACGGCTCCGGAAATGATCTGTCATCTCGTTGAGGTAAGGAAGGACGAATTCCTCGAAGGCGACGCGCCCGATCAAATCACCTGTGGCGCCAGGGTCGGCGATGCAGATCACGTCAGCGCCGGCTTCAACTAGGGCATCCCCGAAATTGAGGACATTTTCCATCGCGAACCTATTCAATCTATGGGCGGCTTCCTTGTCCCGGCGCAGTGCACGGTAATACAAAAGAGGATCAACCAGGGACGTCGCAAGGCTGACCGGACCGATGAGATTGGCAATTATCGGGACCTCGGCAGCCTTTGTTTTGAGAATGCCTGCCGCATCGACGCAGACTTTGGCGCGCCCCCTGGTCAAATCGATTGGGGTGAGTCGGTCGATTTCCGCCAGTTTTTCAATAGCATACCGGGTTACCCGAGGTTCGCTCTCCCTATAGCCCAGTTCCACTTGGGCGCCCATGGCTTCAGCCTCCACCGTCATGCAGAAAGGCAGACCAACGTTTTCATTTCCGGCCAACCGGTTGGCTCCGAGGGTGAGTTCGGCCATTTTTTTCGAATCTACATGCGCCTCCGGCCAGGAACATCCGACGGCATCCATGACGTCAGTTACAATCATGGTCATCATGCCTCCCGGGCAGATGAAAGGAGCCCGGTTGACTGCCTTGGCGCCGAGCGCATTGAGCAGGCGTTCTTTCTGTGTCATGTTGATTTCCTGTTCGACTTGAAAAATTCGCTGACCTGTTCCCCGTCCAGATTGTAGCCAATCAGGATGAGCCGAGGCCGGACCTCTTCGTAAAAAGGGGTCACCGACAAAGTCCTGCCAACGATCTGAAGGTTGACCGATCCACCGTCCGGAGTCGGCAGAAAACCTTTGGCCCGAAAGACCTTTCCGAATTTTCCCTGGTAGATCGCAGAGGTGAACTTCTCCAACAGATCCTCGGAAAGGGGGTACTCGGGAGTTATGCTGACGCATTCCATTCCGGGTTCCGAATTGCCGAAGGAACGGCCAGCCTTTTTTCTTTTTGAAGGCAGAGGTGTTTCCATACGACAAAAGGCGGTTTCTACGGCCAATGCGACAGGGTTCAGTTCCAATAGCCGTTGAGCTACTCGTTGGCGCTCCGTCGGGGAAACGAGGTCGGCTTTGTTAACAACTATCAGGTCGGCGTTGGTCACCTGGTCAAGAAAAAAGGCGCCAAAGGCTTCCGGTTCGGAAAATTCCAGAAATGTGGAGGCATCTACAATGGCGATGACGGCATCGAGTCGGATCACATCCGACAAGGCTTCGTCCTCCAGCACCTTGATAACCTCAGACGCTTCTGCGATGCCGCTCGGTTCGATTAGCAGCACATCCGGCTGGATTTCCTCGGCAATCGTCCGGATACTCTCCACCAGACCCGCCTGCTGACTGCAGCAGATGCAGCCGCCGGGTATCTCGACAACATTGACCACGCCTGCGGAACGGATCAGCGACCCGTCGATGCCCAGCACGCCGAACTCGTTCACCAGGACCGCCGTCCTACCGCGGGTGCTTTTGAGCTGCTCCATGATAAAGGTTGTTTTGCCGGCTCCCAGAAAACCGCAGACCAGCGAGGTGCCCAGAGCAAATGATGTTTTTCCCGCCATCGTCCCCAACTCTTACTCCTTGAACTGACCGTAACGGCGAGCGGCGTTGATCAGGGCATCGACATTCTGCGGGGGCGTGTTGATGGGAACTTCGCAGCCAGATCCGAGTATGAAGCCCCTCGGACTTCCCATGCCCTTCTCGCAGATCGTCTTAGCCTCGGCATCTATTTGATCCGGAGTGTTCTTCAACAGGTTGGCTGGGGTTAGATTTCCAACCAGAGTCACCCGGTCCCCGGCAAATGCCCTCGCTTCGGCCATGTCAACCGCATCCAAGCTCCAGATATCCCAATCGGCTTCGCGCATCGGCGCCCAATTGGGCTTGGTCTTGCCACAGATATGCAGGACCGCGGGAAGCCCGCCACCATTGGCATGAATGTGGTCAGCCATTCGCTTCAAATAAGGAGTAACGAATTCATTGAACATCCGCGGACTCACCAGACTCGCCGACCCGATGGGCTCTACGACGATTGGAAGGGATTTTCTCTTCAGGATCTCGTCAATAAACTTAAGGCCCGCCTGACAGCAAAGGTCCAGCAATTCGTGGACCCATTCCTTGTTCTTGTACAGGTCCCTGACAAAAACGTCGGCGCCGCGCAGGGCTGCGGCGGTGGTAAAGGGCCCTGCCAGAATGGTGCTTACGCAAACCTCGTGGCCCACCTCCGCCACTGCGTACTCGGTCGCCTGCAAGTATACCGGGAGGCGTCCGTCACAGGTAAAATCGGGGATTTTCACCCGCTCGATGTCCTCTAGTTTCTTGAGCAGCGGATCAGCGAGTTGAGGGGCGTCGTCCTCGATGAAGTTCATTTTCTGCCCCATCGCCTCGGCAAGCGTAGAGGTGGTAGACAGAAAGGTGATGAGGTCGTTTCCGTACCGCCGGTAGGTGGCAACATGGGCTTTGCCGAAGAGTTCGGCATTCTGAATGCACTTGGCCACCGGCACATTGATAGCTCTTGATGCATGGTTGAGAATAAGGGGGAAACAGGCGATCCGTTGCGGGTTGACTCCTTGCAGGTAACTTAAGACTCGTTCGAGGGAGGTCTGTGTATCGTCGGGAACTTGCATTTTCCTAATCCTTTTCTCGTTTTAAGGTTTAAGCGGCTACCACTTGGGCGCTAAGTGCTTTGGCTACTCTCACGGCATTGGCCGCATTTCCAGCATAGCCGTCGGCTCCGATACGATCGGCAAACGCCTGAGATATAGGCCCGCCTCCCACCAGCACCTTGAAACGGTCGCGTATTCCCTCTTCCTTGAGCATTTCAATGACTGTGGACATTCCGTCCATGGTTGTCGTCATTAGAGTCGAAAGGCAGATAATTTGCGCATCTACCTCTTTGGCTTTTTCTACGAAATGGGCCAGGGGAACATTTCGGCCAAGGTCGTAAATCTCAAAGCCGGCGACATCGAGCATGATCTTAACAAGGTTTTTCCCGATATCATGGGTATCCCCTTCGACGACGCCGATCACACAACCGATCTTTGTCTGATCATTTTCCCTATTGAGATGGGGATTGAGAATTCCAAGAGCAGCGTACAAGGCATCTGAGCAAATGAGCAGTTCGGGAACGAAATATTCTTCCTCTTCATACAGCACACCGGCTTTATTCATGCCAACCACCAGCCCATTGGCGATGGCGTCAAACGCGTCCAACCCGGCTTCGATAGCCTCCCGAGCCACTGAAACGGCAAGATCCTCATTCATGTTGAGGACCGATTCTGCCAAATCTTTGAGGATATCCTCTCTTTCTCTCGCCATGACACTTCTCCTTCCGAAAAAATGGCCTCCCTGGACGGAGGAAGCCGCAATGAATGTTGGTGGGAAATTATTAAAAGCTGCTTTCCGGCGCGCGCAGGGCTGGGAGCTCCAGCCTCCACATCAGATAAACGCTGAGGATTTTAATCGGCGTCTTCTGAGCATTGTTCAGAGCTTTCGTATTTGCGCTTCCGTTTCATCCATTAATCGCTACGGAAAGAGTATAGTATGGGGATTATCTATGAGGCAAATTGATTATTCCGATGAAAAGAAAGATTCTCATCGGTCATGGCGCTAATTCTTCTGTTTGAGGGGACTATAATTCCGGTTTGGGAAAATGAGGGACCAGGCGCCATGACAGGAAGGCGGTACGGATCAGATTGGAGTGGTGGGCACGGTGAAGCCGCGCCCACCATAGAAACAGGCCCTGCGGCCTCAAGACCGCTCAGGGCATGATATAAACAGGCGTGCCGATCTGGACCACGCTAAACAATTCGTCCATGGCGCTGTTCTGCAATGCTATGCAGCCAAGGGTCCAGTCCATGTAGCAGCCGCCGCCGTGGATCATTACCTGCCCGCCCAGGGCGGTATTTGCGGGCGGCAGCCTCATCGCGTCATTTGCCTGCTTGATCGAACAGTATTCATTGTTGGAAATCATTCCGCATGAAAGAGCAGTCTCCGCGTTGTGCGGGTTGGGGTAGTTTATTCCAAGCGACTTGTAATAATGGCTGGAGGCATTTTTGCTGCACACAAAATATTCGCCCTCCGGGGTCCTGCCGTCGCCTCTAAAGTATTTGTCTCCTTTGGGACTGGGACCAAGGGCGACCCGGTAATCCCGAATCAGGGTTTTATCCTGGATCAGCCAAAGCCTTCGTTGCTCCTTCAATACATAGATTTTAGGTTTGCTGGTGAGAGCGATGGGAAAATCAAGGTCTACCGAGCAATATGGAAGTCCGCATTCTGGCTGGGCAAGGGTAGGTGGAGGCTGTTCGATCTTTGTTACCGGTCTCGAGGGCATATGTGATTCGAAAAGCGAACACGAGCATAAAACAATGCAAAAAAGGCCTCCGCAAAACAAGGTTAGAAAAAAACTCCAAAGTTTCCCCCTTAAAGCCCCCATTTCTTAATCCTCCCTCAATTCTTTATTGCTGTTTCCAAAAGCTGTTTCGGTGGTTCCTTCGCAGATTTGGGCACCATCTCCTGCGTCTTCCGTGCTCCGCTCTCCGTCTTCTTCCCTGCTGCCTCCAATTTGATGTCACGACCCAAATCCTTTAGGGATTCCGTAATCAGGACGGCCGTGCCGACATTTGCCCAGTCATATAGCTTTTCCGAATAGGCGATCGGGACGTTTATGCAGCCGTGGGAACAATTCGGACCGATCACGTCCCCAGTGTGAATCCAAACGCGGTCGTAGATGTGCAGTGCATCGGGCATGGAGGCTGGCTCACCGTAGGCGTTGGGATACGTTGACATGTGACTGGGATCTTTGCCTTGCACCCGGTACATTCCCTTCTTGGTCCAGGCCTTCATTTTTCCTGTGCATATATAGGTATTGCCCACCAGAGCGCCGTTTTGATACCAACCAAGAAAGTTGATGTCCTTTACAACCAGGATAAACTTGGAATACCTGCGCGCGCCTGCAATATTTCCGGGAAGCGGCGACCAGTCCTTGTACGCAGAAAAATTCTTGGGCACTATCAATCGACGTTTCCGCTTCATATCCTGACGGATATATTCCTTGTCCTTCTTATTGAGGCGGCAAAGAATTTCGATGCAACCGTAAAAGTCGAGATTGGGGTTCTTCTCAACGAGCTTACGTAGTTCCTTTTCGGTTATAGCGCGCCGTACAGTGGCAAGTTCCTTCCCTGAATGCTTGACCGCTGGTTTGGGGGCGGAAGTGGCTATGTCGGGTTGCCGGGTAATAGGCGCCGTTTCCGATTGATCGGGCGTGAACTCGCCTTGTTGCATGCCGGCTGGTTCGGTTGTGCATCCGTACATTAACAGCAGTGCAATTGTCCCGATACACAAACACGGGTTCAATCTGGCCATAAAATTCCCCTGCAAACTCACTCCGAACAGGCGCCCGGTTTAAGTCTTCGATAAATTTTTACGCGATTCGATCAGTCTGGTTCGGGTAGGTCCTTCCCCCGGTTGAGATAAATACGTTATCGTCGCTTTATTTTCAAGAGCCATGTTGGAAGGGGTGAACCCTCACTTTGTTCGAGTTCCGCGTTAAACATTCGAGCCTACGGCAGACTCTTATAGTTCGGCGTTCGATCTTTTGTGAGGACGCAGGCTGAAGGGTGTTAGGGCTTGGAATGTCACGTGCAGGCGTGTAGAATGCTTGTAAGCCTGAAGGGGTTTAGGTGGAGGGGGTAAGGCCGCGAATGTCACGCGCAGGTGCGGGAAATGCCCTTTCAGCCTAAACCCCTTCGGCCTAAATAACCTCTCTGGAAAACTGATTTCGATATGAATCGTGATATGAAGCGAAAAGAAATATTCTTGGTCTTGATTTTAGCCCTGGCAGTGGCATTGGTAAGCGCGCGTCCTTATGCCGGCGGTTGGAATGACGGCAGTCGGCTGGCGGTGGTGGAAAGCCTGGTGGATTTCAGAACGCTGGCAATCGACCATTCCATTTTTGTCGATCCGGCCTTGGCCAAAGGCGCCAAGGCGCCCCCTTATTCTCCGCAGCAACCGGATTTGATGGCAGCCGGCACGCTTGATAGAGTGCTTGTCAAGGGCCGATTCTATTCGGACAAGCCCGAAGTTCCGTCTCTTCTTATGGCCGCCGGCTACCAGGTCCTGGAGTGGACCACTGGATTGGAGGCCCGATCACGACCCGACCTCTTCGTCTATGCTATGACCTTGATCTCTTCAGGACTGGCATTCGTGGCGGCGGTTTTGTCCATCCACCTTTTGGGCCGGAGAATACTGCCCGGGAAGTCAATGGCGTTTGCGGTGACCATCAGTTTCGCTCTGGGTTCATCGGCGCTCACGTATGCAAGGCAGGTGAACAGCCACGAGGAATTGCTGGCTGCCGCGGCTGCTCTCATGGCTTGTCTGCATTCTTTGCCTGAAAGGCTTCGTCAAACCCCGTTGCCTCGTGGGTTGCTCGCAGGCATGGGACTGCTCACCGGCCTCGGCTACACTATGGACTTTGCCGTCGGGCCTCTGCTCCTTATCGCTGTTTTTCCGCTGGTCGTCCACCGCTGCAGCGTTTTGGGGAGAAAGGGCAGGGGCCTTGTCGCCCTGTTTTGCCTTTCCGCTCTTCCTCTGATTTTATTGCATCACGCGCTCAATTATCATATCGGAGGGACATTGCGGCCAGTCAACGCCGTTGATCAATATCTTTTCTGGCCCGGTTCTCCCTTCAATTTCAGCAACGCCACGGGCCATTGGCATCACGCCGACTTCGGGCACGCCCTGGGTTACGCCCTGGAACTCCTGTTTGGTAAAAAAGGCTTTCTGCTCCACCAGCCTGTGTTGATCCTTGCATTATTGGGCGGCATCGCGCTGATGATCGAAAAACGGGAGTTTCTGCCGGAAATGCTTTTCGCGTTCGCATGGAGCGGGGCCACCTGGCTGGTATATGCCTGGGGATCCAACAACTCTTCGGGGATATGCGCCACTATCCGCTGGTTCGTGCCCTTGCTGGCCCCCGGATATTATGTGCTTTTGATGGTATTGCGGCATCGGCCGTATCTTTACCCTCAGTTTCTGGCGCTCGCTGCCGGTGGCATGCTGCTCTCCTTTTTGATGTGGTATTATGGCCCGTGGATGAGAATGGTTCCCGGATACTGGCCGATTCTGGGAATAACTCTGCTGGGCTGGAGCGTGATCGCGTTTCGTCGAAGGCACATTGAGCAAAAAACTTCGTTATTTCGATCTCCTGCCCGAACTCCTTGAATTATTCGCAGGCACTTCTTATTATTAGTCGAATATACTTATCGTGTATACTTATCGTGATTGTCGTGCTCAGGAGGGTTGATCATGACCAAGGAAGAAATCCTTTTCCTTAGAAATATGCTGCTTGACAGGCGCCAGCACCATAGTGGAGAGAGTTCGAATGCTTGCGGCAGCGTGGCATGAATTGGAAGAGCCTGCTATAGAGCTGGAAGAAGAAGCTCAGAAGGCAAGCATCGCGAAGCCTTACGACGAACTCGACAAGAATGGGAAGGTGGAAATCGAACAGATCGATCTTGCGCTGATCAAGATTACTGTGGGTGATTATGGGATTTGCGAGGCCTGTGGTGATGACATCGCGCATGGAAGACTGCAGGCTATACCCTGGGCGCGCCTTTGTGTGGAGTGCGCCCGAGAATACGAAAAGCAAAACAGGAGCCTGCCGCAAACGTCCGATATAGCGGTTTCCGCAAAAATTCCCGATGAATTCCAGGGCTTGACCAATCAGCAGGTTGTCAGCCTGATCTATGAACGCTTACAAACCGATGAAAGAGTCGAACACCGAAGATCTGCGGCTTTCCTTCAGGAAAGGGGTGGTTTTTCTGGACGGCGCAGTGGAAACTGAGGCCGAGCACGATCTAATTGTCCAGATCCTCGGCGATTCGATGGGATTTTCATCTGTTGTCGATCACATCGGGATAAATGAAATGAGCATTGAGGCGGATGAAATCCCGGGAGGTGCTTCTGAAGAGGATGATTTGGACAGGGGACTCTTTTATGACCGGGATACACACGAGGAAGCATTCGAAGCCAAAGGGGGTTCCCCTTTGAAAAAGACAAAAAACGATGCCTTAAGTTAGTTCTACCAAAGGATTCGAGGGTTGCGGAGGTTCGCAACCCTCGAATTTTTGGCGGCGCGAAGGTGGTGGCCCGGAGCGTGAGATGGGAACTGAGAAAGACCGTCGGACGAAGTTGAACGCACAGGACTGGGCACCCGATTGAACGTGAAAACGTATATCAGCTTGAAATCGAAATTGAACTGAATGCCGGAACAGGGGGAGAGCTATTCCGAGCAAGAGGCTGAACCGCAACGGGAATGGAATTCGAACATGAGTTGATGAGCAGTGTCACGGGAATCGAAAAAGATTGTCAGAGAGCATCCTCCAGCGTTGTCGTTTGGCACGCCGAACAGTATTCTTCTGAACAAATAAGTTAGCAATTTCTGTTCCAGGGAAGTTATAGTCCTGGTTGTTCCAATTTATACTTGTAAAATCGCGATGTTATGTCGTAGGGCCGAGTGCGCTCCTTTGGGTGGAATTAAATTTCGGAGTCGAAATAGAGGGTTGTTTGTGTAAACTTGAACGATCCAGGCGACAGTTGGTGTAATCTAAAAATTTCAGGCCAGTGCGCCTGCGGCAAGGCAGAAGTAAAAAGTAAGGAGATGCGCCCTCAGCGCCACTTAATGCTGAAATAAAAGCGACAGGATGCGTATCCCGACAAAACACAGGGCGAGGGCCAGGCTGCGAACGATCCATGACCCCCCGATCCGGGTGGAGAGGTAGGCGCCTATGGGCGCCCCCAGCAGTACGCCGATGGACAGGGACAAGGTATGCCTGGCCCCTTCATGAAAGCTTCCCATGCCGATGTGCACCATCGTGCCGGTAAGGGCCATGATGGCCAGGATGAAATGAGAGGTGGCCGTGGCGACGTGCACCGGGAAATCGAGAAGGAAAATAAGGGCCGGCACGTGGATGATTCCGCCCCCGATCCCGAGAAAACTGGAAATATACCCGACTCCAAAGCTGACCGCTATACCCACCAGCGGGTTGAAATTATAATCGAACTCTTCCCCGGTTGCGGTCACGAGGTGACGTGAGATAGAGGGATGGTGCAGATGTGGCCTGGTTCCGTCACTATGTTCCAGCGGAGAGTGAAAGAACAAAAACACGCCGGCGGCCAGCAGGAGCAGTCCGAAGATTGCGTCAAAGGTGGAGCGGGGCACCGACGAGGTGCTCAGAGCCCCGATGACGGCCCCCGGGATCGTTGCAACGGCGAACATAAGTCCTGACTTGTAATCGATCCGGCGCATCATTGCATAGGACTCGGACCCGGCGACTGCATTGAAAAATACCACCGCCAGTGAAATCGCCGTTAGTTGTTCGGGGGGGGCTTCAGGGTGAATCAGAATAAGCAGCGGCATCAGGATAAAGCCGCCGCCTGCTCCGATGAGTGTGCCATAGAGTCCTACTATCAGTCCCAGGCCTATTAGATAAAAGTATTCAGATGGGTTGAACGGTCCCATTTTCGATGAACTCCTCTTGAGCGATAAAACAGGGCCACAACAACGAGGGAAAGTATAAGCATTGCAAAGAGGCATTGCCCCCGGGAAAAAATCGTTGTCTTGTAATTCAGATTTAATCCATTCTCAACTGGCGATTGCAGGCATTATAGGCAATACCCAGGTGTTCGTAGGCGAGCCGTGTGGCCAGGCGGCCCCGGGGTGTTTTGTTTATGAAGCCTTCCTGAATGAGAAAAGGCTCATAGACGTCCTCCAAAGTATCTTTTTCCTCGGAAACCGATGCGGCCAGAGTTTCGATCCCAACCGGCCCTCCGTCATATTTTACAATGATGGTATGAAGGATCTTGCGGTCCATGGCGTCGAAGCCCTTCTGGTTGACGTCGAGCATTTTCAGAGCGGCATCGGCAACCTGGAGGGAAATGTCTCCATTTGCCCGCACCTGCGCATAGTCGCGAACCCGCCGTCAAAAGCCGGTTGGCTACCCTTGGGGTCCCGCGCGAGCGCCGAGCGATTTCGAATGCGCCTTCCTGTTCAACCGGGATCGCAAGTATCTTTGCCGAACGCAAAATAATGCTTCTTCAGCTCCGAGGGACTGTAGAACTCAAGCCTGAGTGAAACGCCGAACCGGTCGCGCAGGGGTGGGGAGAGCAGTCCCGCGCGGGTGGTGGCGCCGATAAGGGTGAACGGCGGAAGGTCCAGCTTTATGGTGCGCGCCGAAGGTCCCTGGCCGATAATGATGTCGAGCTTGAAATCCTCCATTGCCGGGTAGAGGATTTCCTCGACGACGTGATTCAACCGGTGGATTTCGTCGATGAAAAGAACGTCGCCCGGTTCGAGATTCGTAAGGATGGCGGCAAGGTCTCCCGGCCTCTCGATTACCGGTCCGGAGGTGCTGCGCAGGTTGCCCTTCAATTCGTTGCTGATGACGGCGGCAAGCGATGTTTTGCCCAGCCCCGGGAACCCGTGGAAAAGCACATGATCCAGAGGTTCCGACCGCCCTTTGGCCGCGGCAATGAAGATCTCGAGGTTTTCCTTCAACCTTCTCCTGCCCGATGTATTCGGCAAGAGTGCGGGGCCGCAGGCTGCCCTCCAGGGGCGAGATCCTCTTCTTTTTTCTGTGGTGTGATCACCCGGTCCGTCATTTCGGTAAATCTCTTAAAGAGCGAGAAGAAGTAGCAAGAAGCAAGGAGCAAGGAGCGAAAACCAAGAAGCAAGTAGCAGAGTGGCTTTTCGCTCCAGCCAACCGCAGCGGTTACGATCCTTTCGGCCCTATGCCAGGTTTTTGAGGCGCCTTTGAGAATCTCTTCGAGCGGCGGATTTTCCCCCAGCGCTTCCCTGCATTTGTTCTGAGCGCCTTTTCTGCCTCGGCCGGACGATAGCCAAGATTTACAAGGGCTGAAAAAGCGTCCGGAAAAGCATTGCCGGCTTCCATGAAGGGCTGGGCCGCCCCGGTCTTTTCCTTTTGTTTGCCTTGTACTTTGTCCCGCAGTTCCAGCATGACACGGTCGGCAATCTTTTTGCCGACACCGGGGATGTTTTTCAGCCGCATATAATCCTGCCGGATGACTACCTGTTTCAATTCATCGGGGCTGATGCCCGAAAGTATCACCAATCGCCAGCTTTGGTCCCACTCCGTTCACGCCGGTCAGGAGCAGAAACATCTCCTTTTCGGCAACCGTGCGAAAGCCGTAGAGCTGGATGGCGTCCTCGCGCACGTGCGTATGGATGTTGAGCCCCACGGACTGCCCGAGTTCAGGCAAGTCGCAGAAAGTGCTCAATGGGACCTGGACATGATACCCGACCCCATGGACATCGACAATAACGTATTCAGGGCTCTTGACCCGCAACGTACCTTCAAGAAAACCTATCATGATCGGTCCGGACCCTCCCATTTGATGTTCGAACAATGGGTGCTGATATGGCAGACCGCGACCGCAAGGGCATCAGCCGCATTGGGCTCGATCGCGCCGTCTATGCAAAGCAAGCCGCCCGATCATTCCGGCAACCTGCTCCTTGGCCGCTCTGCCGTATCCGGCGACAGACTGTTTTATCCTCAATGCACTATACTCATGGATGGAAAGCCCCGCGCTTGCTCCT
Organism: uncultured delta proteobacterium; assembly: GCA_963725365.1. Taxonomy (GTDB): domain Bacteria; phylum Desulfobacterota; class Syntrophobacteria; order Syntrophobacterales; family Syntrophobacteraceae; genus SbD1. The sequence continues at coordinate 13,488 of CAVRZU010000062.1, forward strand.
GCAAGGATTACCGCCCCGCGTGCCTGCCCGAGGCTCAAGGCGCTCTTCACGTTTTTTGCGAAAAACACCTCCTCGACCGCCATGAATTCCGGGGCGTATTCCAGGATCGAAGCATTGAGTTCTCGAATATGATCTTGAGACGTTCGCAAAGCGGCCGGGCAGGCAGGCAGCTTCAATGTGCCGTGGTGGATATGCTTGAGCCTAGAGCCATCCCCCTCCACGATTCCGTACCCGGTATAGCGGGATCCCGGGTCCACTCCGATTGTTCTGATCATATTTGCGCCCGTTCACCCCCGGCCCGGGAGCACTGCCGGGGCAGGCTGAGAGACACGGAGAAAAGTTAAAAATTGTAGTTCTTTCTTTATTCTTAATCCCCGGATCGGAGTCCGTGGCAGGCTCTGTTAATCCTGTACAAGCCGCTGCAATCGCTTTTATTCAAGTGACTCCAGGATCTGGTCCGGAATATCGAAGTTCGCATAGACGTGCTGAACGTCGTCGGGGTCCTCAAGGATATCCATGAGCCTTAAAAGTTGCTGAGCGGTTTTGGAGTCGTCGATTGGAACGGTGGTTTGCGGGACCATGGTGAGTTCAGCCAGTTCGTATTTGAGGTCCTTTTCGTCGAAAGCCGCCTTTACAGTTATAAAGTCCTCTATAGAGGTAATCACTTCGAACTGGTCCTCCTGGTCTTTTACATCTTCTGCGCCGGCTTCGAGCGCCAATTCGATCAGTTCTTCCTCGGGTATGGCGTTCTTGTCGAAAACGATGCTCCCCTTTTTGGTGAACATCCAGGCGACGCATCCCGCCTCTCCAAGGTTTCCGCCGTTTCTGCTGAAAATGTGCCGGACCTCGCTTGCAGCCCTGTTTCTATTGTCGGTCATGATGTTGACAAGAACGGCCACCCCGCCCGGCCCGTAACCCTCATACATCATCTCCTCGTAATTTACGCCCTCCATTTCGCCCGTGCCTTTCTTTATGGCCCGGTCGATGTTGTCTTTGGGCATGTTCTCGGCCTTTGCGGCCAGAACTGCGGCCCGGAGCCGCGGATTGCCCTCAGGGTTTCCACCTCCCATCCGGGCCGCCACCATCACCTCTTTTATCAATTTCGTAAAGATCTTTCCTCGCTTGGCGTCAGCCGCCCCTTTTTTGTGTTTGATGGTTGCCCATTTCGAATGACCTGACATGAAAGCCTCCTGCTATTCACCTTTAAGTTTCATTGCAAGAATATAGATCTCCCTGCTCTGTTTTCTGGTAGCTTCGGGTCTGTATGACCCTGGTCTGGCTGAATTGTTTTTTCGACCTCCGCGAGCAACCGGTGGAACTCCGAGCCATGAAATATCTTGGCCAGAAAAGTCCCCTGCGGGTCGCAGCGCCCAGCGGGCTATTTCGAATGCCCGCTCGAAAAAAAGCGCCGAACGGGCGGTGTCGGCCTGTTTGATGCCGGAGGTGGCCGGGGCCATGTCGCTGAGCACCACATCGAACGGAAGATAGTCGCGCAGGGCGGTCTCAACGAATTCACGTTCGAAAATGTCGCCCTGCAAAGTCACTACGTGGTTTGGAAACGAGTGTTCGATCGCTTTCAGGTCGATCCCCACAACAAGCCCGGAGCGTCCTACAACACCACTGGCGAGCTGAATCCATGATCCCGGGGCAGCCCCGAGGTCAAGGATGCGGTCCCCCGCCTTCATTATTTTATACCTTTTTTGAATCTCTTCGAGCTTGTATATAGCTCTGGCAAGGTAATGCTGCTTTTTTGCCTTCAAAAAATAATGATCCTGGACCGTAAAAGCCATTGCGTACGCCTAAGGATATGAATTGGTTCCTGAAATAGCTCCTATATCATTGAAGGAGGGAAAAGTAAAAAGGCAAAAGATGGGAGGTGGTCAGTGGCCGAACTCAAGTCTGGCGCACCTCCGGTGCGGCGCTCGGCAATAGCATTGGCTGGTCCTGCAGTTTACACGCGCCACAGAAGACTGTATTTACTTTTTACTTTTTACTTTTAACTTGGTCCGAGGTGCATAATGGAGAAAACAATCTGCGGCAAAAAGCTGATGCTCGTTCAGGGCGATCTTACGGAACTGGCGGTTGATGCAATTGTCAATGCCGCCAACGCACAGCTCCAATTGGGGGGCGGGGTTGCCGGCGCGATCAGGATCAAGGGCGGGCCGGGCATCCAGGAAGAGTGCGACCGGATAGGACCTATCCGCGTCGGAGAGGCGGTCGTTACCGGAGGGGGAAATCTTAAAGCCTCCTATGTGATTCACGCGGTTGGCCCGGTGTACGGCGAGGGGGGTGAGGATGAAAAGCTGCGGAACGCAACCCTCAACAGCCTTGAGCGCGCATCCGAAAAGGGGATGAAATCTATTGCGTTTCCAGCTATAAGCACCGGCATTTTCGGATTCCCGAAGGACAGGTGCGCTCAAATCATGCTTAGAACTGTTTCGGAATTTCTGGCAAACCGGGAAACAAGTCTGGAAAAAGTGATTTTGTGTCTATGGTCGCGAGACGATCTCGATTTGTTTGAGAGGACCATGGATTCAGGACTGAGGACTGAGTAGGAAGACACCGATTAATCAGGAGAAAATAATGGTGCCAGTGTACTGGGTTGTGTTTGCAATTGTGGCCTTCTTCGTGCTCTCCACTGTCTCGGGGAGTTTTTTTACGGTAAGTACCGCTCAAGTCGCGGTGATCACCAGATTCGGAAAATTTGTTCGTGTCGCCCAGCCGGGATTGAACTGGAAAATCGCCGTTCATTGATACGGTAGCCGGCAGGCTCAGCTTGCGCGTAAACCAGATTACTTTAACCATGGAGACGAAGACCAAAGACAATGTGTTCGTCACGATTCCCATTTCAGTCCAAAATCGGGTTCGTCCTGAAAAAGTTTATGATGCCTATTACAAGTTGTCCAATCCTGCCGAGCAGATCCAGTCTTATGTCGAACAGGTTATTCTCGGTCATGTTCCCGGCATGACGCTCGATGAAGTGTTTGCAAGCCAATCGGGGATCGCCGCGGCCGTGAAGCAGGAGCTGGATGCCGATATGGCCGGTTTCGGATATGAAATCGTCAATGTTTTGGTCACCGACATTGTTCCCGATGCAAAGGTGAAATCGGCCATGAACGATATCAACGCGGCGCAACGCGAACAGGTCGCCGCAAACGCCAGAGGCGAGGCCGAGAAAATTCTGGTGGTCAAAAAGGCCGAAGCCGAGGCTGAAAGCAAGGCTCTTCAGGGGCAGGGCATCGCGAACCAGAGGAAGGCCATTATCGAGGGACTGCAGGGTTCGATCGAACAATTTCAGAAAGTCGTCGGAGGCGCATCGCACCTCGGAAGTCATGCAATTGGTGCTGGTTACCCAATATTTCGATACGATTAAATCTATCGGCGAAAGCGACAAGACCAATACGCTTTTCTTGTCGCATTCACCAGGAGCCGTCAAAGAAATCTCCGATCAGATATTGCAATCCATGCTGGTGGCGGAAAGAGCCAAGGCTTAGCATCCTCTCACCCTGCTAAACCCACGCCGGGGTGACGATCTTTTGGTTCTCGCAAAAATAGAAATCGAAGAGTATAAAACGGAAACGGTAGTATATCAGCGCCCTAACCGATGTTTTCGGAGCGCAGCGGTAGATTCCACGGAGGGGAACTCCACCCATGGCCGGTAATCTCGTCTTTTATGCAGGCACGAAGGCAATGAGCGCTATCAGCCGGCACGGGCTCCGTCCCGAGATGGTCAAGGCGGTCCTCGGGGCAGCAGGCGGGCCAAAGTGGCTGGTTCTTCATGGTCTGGACCGCGCCATTTTCTCCTCATGGTTTAACGGCAGAGCCGAACCGCTTTTTCTATTTGGCTCATCCATTGGCTCCTGGCGATTTGCGGCAGTTTCACAAAACGACCCTTCGGGGGCGCTGGGTCGTTTTCTGTCGGCTTATATCGGACAGCATTATTCGCTCAGCCCTACGCGCGAAGAGATCACTCTGGAATGTGCAAAGATAATCGAGTCCTTGCTCGGCAGCAGTGGAACCGAAGAGATCCTGAATCATCCGTTCCTCAGGCTGGTCGTTTCCACCGCTCACTGCAAGTGGCCCGTAGCCAGTGACAATAGAGTGCTGCTGTCCCTCGGGCTGATGGATACGGCCATCTACAATGCCATTCACAGGGCCGGCTTGAGATTTTTCTTCGACAGAGTGCTTTTCTTTGACTCCAGGAATTCCCCGCCTCTCCTTGGACCGTATGACGTGGAGACAAAGCAGGTTCCTCTTTCCGCAGGAAATCTTAAAGATGTCTTGCTCGCTTCGGCTTCAGTTCCTTTGCTGATGCGGGGAGTGAACAATATTGCCGATGCTCCGGGAGGAATGTATCGTGACGGCGGAATTATAGACTACCACTTTGACCTTCCGATCCTGCGGGATGAGGATAATGAAGAAGGGGTGATTCTTTTCCCTCATTACACGGATCGCATCATCCCCGGCTGGTTCGATAAACAACTGCCGTGGCGGAAGCCTCGGGCATCTAACATGGACCGCCTGCTCCTTGTCTCCCCATCGAGCCAATTCGTAGAGCGTTTGCGGTATGGGAGGATACCCGGCAGAGAAGATTTTTCGTTTTTCAGCGGGCGTGACGACGAGCGCGTCACATACTGGAAGGAAGTCATCGAGGCCGGTGCGTCTCTAGGTGAAGAGTTTCTCGACGCTGTTGATTCGGGGGCGGTTCGAGAACTGGTGAAACCTTTTTCCAATCTCTCGCAATAACGATAATGGGGTCTCGGGGAGGCAAAGCGTGAAGCCGGTTATCTCTTTCGCCAACCATAAGGGTGGGGTCGGCAAAACCACCTCGGCAGTCAACGTTGCTTCGGTCCTGGCAGAAATGGGAAAACGGGTGCTTCTGATGGATCTTGACCCCCAGGGAAGCGCCAGCCTGCATTTGGGAGTCAGGGACAAAGGCTCCGGATTGCTGCGGGCGCTGGAAAGCACCGTAGCGTTGCCGGTTGTTGCGACCGGGGTGGCAGGGGTTGACCTTGTTCCTTCCGGCCCTGTGCTCTCGGAAGCTGCGCATAGGTTTAGCGGAGTGCTGGGTACGGAACTCCTGGCGCGATGCCTTGCCAGGACTCAAGGCGACTGGGAGATCGTCATAATCGACTGCCCGCCCGGTCTGGGAATCCTCACTATGGGCGCTCTTCAGGCGAGCCGGCATCTGGTCGTCCCCATTGAGACAAACCATCTTGCCTTGAACGGACTCTATCAATTGATCGAGACACTCAATTCGATGAATCGGGGGAATCGCCGTCCCGGTATCCTGGGGATCATCACGTGTCGCGCCAACCCGAGGCGCCGGCTTCACCGAGAACTAACGGCCGAACTGGAGAGGCAATTCCCCGGGATGATCGCTCCCGTGGTTCGAGACAACGTTTCACTGGCGGAGGCCCCCTCATACGGGCAACCTGTCAACTTGCATGCCCCGAAATCAAACGGCGCCGAAGACTATCGCCAGGTGACACAATGGCTGATGAAACGCCTGGACGGAGAAGCCCGGCAATGAACCTCCCCGTCCCTCATTGATGCGATGGGTCAACTTCCTTTTGGAAGTGCGGCGCCTGCGATGTCCTTCACGCCTTCGACCGCGCTTACCAGCACATCCCGGGCAGCTTTAATAGCTGTATTCCCGATACTGCCCACGGCTTCGACCGCTCCGTTCACGGTTGAGGTTGCCAATTCTTTCGCTTTGGCGCCCGTCTTCCCTGCCGTGTCAATGACGCCGTCCATCGTCCTGTGTGCAACCTGCCCGACATCCGCTCCAATCTCCGAGACCCCCTGAACCGTCCCCTTGAAAGTCCGTTTCGCAACGGTCAATAGATCGCCCCCGACATCGCTTACACCCATGACGAGCCCTTTTGCCACGCTCTTCGTGCTCAGCAAAAGCTCCGTCCCAACCTCCTCTGCTGCTTTGATGGTTCCCTGCAGTACGCCTCTGGTTACGTCCACGGCTTCACCGGTCACGGAGCCCGCAGCATGGAGGGTGTCGGAAACCGTATTCCTGAGCAGGCTCATAAGCTGGGTTTCGATTTCGTTGATGCCCTTGAAGCTGCCGACGACTCCATCCTTTACTGCCGTCCCCGTATTGCCGATCATCGCGTAAATATCTGTGCGAGGTGTTGCCTCGCTACCCATTTCTTTCATTGCTTCCTCCTGAGTGTAATATAAGGAAAATCACAGACGGGTTTTTTGTCACCATCCCGGCAGAAAATTCCCATATAATTGTAACATAAGCAAGAAGATGATTAATTCCTTACGATCCCTTCTTCGGGATTGAGGCCTCCGGTTTTTCAAAAACGAAAAATTGTTGACATTTAACTGGAATACTTATATGAAGCCTTGGTTCCATTGCCCGAGAAAGTGAATGAGGCCTTTTCATTTCATTCTGGTTTCTGTTATGGTTCGAGCTGATATGCTTCATTTTGCCCCGCTTCATTTTAGGTCGGGCATTTCCTCGTGTTTGATCTGACAAAGTGTCCTCTGGTGGAACCGAGCATTAACCCTGAGAGCTTTTCAGGCAACCCCGAAGGATGGCGCTTTCGGTCCGACAGGAAAGAATCCCAAAATTTTGATTCAAAAAACGGTAATGCCTTTTCGGATGTGTGTTCCGCTGATTCAGGTTAAGCTCGAAGACTAAGAAGCCTAATCAGCTCGCGGACTGACGTGAAATCGACTCTCTCAAGAAGGAGGCTGACCTTGACATTTCAACCATCAAAGCAGGTGTATTCCGGAAAGATCAGAGAAGTAACCCTGGGTATCGGTGACAAAGCTGTTACTATCGGCGGGAAAGGTGTCTTTGCTTTTCATTCATTTGAAGGCGCCATACCGAATGCTCCCAAGATCGCAATGGAAGTCTGGGACAAGGACCCGAGCGAGGATTGGTCGGAGGCGGCCAAGGCGCCTTTCAGCGATGTGCTGGGCGATCCGGCGGCTTGGGCGCGTAAGTGTGTTGATGCCTACGGGGCGGAAATCATCGTAGTGCAGACGAAAAGCGCGGACCCGAACGGGGACAACCGGCCGGCCGGCGACGTTGCAGCAGTCGTTAAAAAGGTGGTGGACGCAGTCGATGTGCCCGTAATCGTCTGGGGGGTCGCCAACCACGAAAAAGACGTCGATGTTTTGAAGCAGGTTGCCGAAAATTGTTCGGGCAAAAGAACAGCGCTCTGTCCGGTGGAAGAAGGGGACTACAAGCAGATCGGGGCGGCATGCCTAGGCTACAAGCAGGTGGCTGTGGCTTCTTCTCCCATTGATGTCAATTTGGCCAAGCAGCTCAATATTTTGCTCGGAAACCTCGGAGTAAGCCAGGATGACCTGATAATCGACCCGACGACGGGCGGGCTCGGATATGGACTCGAATATACCTATTCGGTCATGGAGCGCATCGTACAGGCTGCGCTCACGCAGGAAGACGATAAACTCCAGCAGCCCATTATCGCCAACGTAGCCAACGAGACCTGGAAGTGCAAGGAGTCGAACCTGAGCGCCGAAGATGCTCCCGAACTCGGAGATCCCACCAAGCGTGGCGTTTTGATGGAAGCAATCACAGCCGTTGACCTTTTGATCGCCGGGGCCGACGTGGTGGTTATGCGCCACCCTGAGGCTGTTAAGCTGGTGAAGAAGTATATAGCCAAAATGATGTAATCTTGTGAAATAAACCTCCCCAGGAAGGGGAAAAGAGGTGCTACATGTCTGATGAGAAGAAACCAGTAGTAATCGTAGATGAAAAGAAGGCAAAAAAAGTAGATTTTCGAGACATGACCAGTTGCCCGAGCACGCTCCAGATGCTCAAAAAAATGGAGGTGGACGGCAACGATTCGTGTTTCACACGCGCGGCGGAAATGAAGCCCTGTCCCATCGGTGCTGATGCAGCATGCTGCAAGCACTGCTTCATGGGGCCCTGCCGGCTAAATTCCAAGGACCCGTATTCAAAGGTGGGCGTCTGTGGGGCAACCATCGACACCATCGCTGCCCGTAACTTCGCCCGCAACGTGGCCGCCGGCGGCGCCGCCCACACCGATCACGGCATGGGCATGCTCGATGTTTTCCGTGAAGTGGTCCACGGCAGGATCTCTCATTTCAAGATCCAGGACGAAAAGAAGCTCCTCAATGTTGCAGCGAGTATCGGGATTGCCGTAGAGGGCAGGACGATCAAGGACATAGCGATCGAGCTCTACGAGGAACTCGAGCGTACATACACCCAGGTGGAAGGCGAAATTCCCTTCACCAAGCGCGTTCCTCCAAAGACCCTGGAGATGTGGCGCAAGAACGGGATTGTTCCTCGTGGCGCTATGCGCGAAATTATGGAACTTATGCACCGGACTCATATGGGCGTTGACCAGGACTATAACAATATCGTCAAACAGTGCTCCCGCACGGCCCTTGCCGATGGGTGGGGCGGGTCCATGGTTGCAACCGAGATCTCGGACATACTCTTCGGCACACCTCAACCAAGGGTGGCCGGCGTAAATATGGGCTTTTTGAAGGAAGACCAGGTAAACATTATAATTCACGGCCATGAGCCTCTGTTGTTTGAAGGCATGATCGCCGCATCCAACGATCCTGCCAACCTTGATAAAGCCAAGGCCGCCGGAGCAAAAGGAATCAACCTGCTCGGCATGTGCTGCTCGGGCGCAGAAGTGCTTGGGCGCCACGGTATTCCCCATGCCGGAAATTTCGTTTCCGCTGAGCCGATTATCGCCACAGGCGCAGTTGACGCATTGGGTGTGGACGTGCAGTGCATAATGCAGGCACTTACAAAGACCGCCGCCTGCTACGGGACCAAAGTTTTTACGACCAACCCCAGGGCCATGATAGAAGGGGCAACCCACGTAGAATTCCATGAACACGACCCGCTGGGCGCTCCGAACCAGATAATCGGGATGGCTATCGAGCGCTTTTCCGGCAGGACGATCAAGATTGAAATTCCACAGCGGCAGGACTGGGGCGTGCACGGCTTCTCGCATGAATATGTCAACTACATGCTGGGCGGCAGGTTCCGCGAGTCCTACGTGCCGTTGAACGACAACATCGTCAACGGCCGGAATCCGCGGCGTTGCGGCCGTTGTAGGCTGCACCAATCCGCGCGTAAAGCAGGACTTCCTGCATGTGGAACTGGTTAAGGAACTTATCAAGAACAACGTCCTGGTGGTCCAGACCGGGTGTTCGCAGATCGCGCTGGCCAAGGCCGGCCTCATGAAACCGGATGCGGCGGTTCTTGCCGGTGAGGGTTTGCAGGAGGTATCCGAAACCGTCGGAATTCCGCCTGTTTTGAGCCTGGGGTCCTGTGTCGATAACAGCCGTATTCTCATTGCCCTCGCCGAGATGGTCAGGGTGGGCGGACTGGGCGACAAGATTTCCGACCTGCCTGTAGCGGGCGCCGCTCCTGAGTACATGAGCGAAAAGGCAATCTGCATCGGGCAGTACGTCGTGGCTTCGGGTGTATACACCATTTTCGGAGTAACCTTTCCGACGGTGGAAGGCACCAAGTTCCACGATCTGCTTTTCAACGGCCTCGAGGAGCAGGGCATGGGCAAATGGGGATTTTCGACCGATCCCATTGAAATGGCTCATATGATGATTGACCATATCGACAAGAAGAGGGCAGCACTCGGCCTTTCCGAACAACGCGAACGCAAACTGTTCAGCATGGAAGACCGCAGAGTGGCTGAAGGTTAAACCGCCGCCGGTCCCGCAGGCCACAAGCGCGGGGCCACGCGCGATTTGTTTGTTAATTCCGGCTTGAAGCCGATTGCGTTGCAAGGAAAAAGAGAAAAAGGAGTCAAGTATGTCCAGGTTAGTCGCTTTTGCAGCGATCCAGGGAGCTTACAATATAGTCTCCAAGGCTGAGGGCAAATTCCAGCAGGCCATGGATAAGTTTGGGGCCAACCAACCCATTGGCTTTCCCAATACTGCCTACTATCTTCCTATCATTTACTCGATTCTCGGCATCAAGATCGAAAAACTTGGTGACGCCGAGCCTGTATTGAAGATATGCCGGGAGCTTTTGCCCCCGCACATCAAGACGCAAAAAGGTGTTCACCTTCCCTACCTGGGAGGGACGCTTGATTCCGGTATGGCCGCCATTCTGGCCGAAGAAGTGGTGGAAGCGATCCGGTATGTGGAAGAGCCTGATTTTTATTACCCGGGTGAAACGTGCGATCCGGAAAATGGAAAAATCTGGCTTGGCGCAGCCGACGACACCATTATGAGAAAGAGGGGCGTCGAGTTTGTTGACGGCTCTGCTCCCGGTTTTGCGGCAATCGTCGGTGCGGCCCCCAATCCGGAAATCGCCAAGATGATCGCCGAAGATTATCAGAAGAAAAATCTCTACGTGTTTATGTGCGCCAATCAGACGGGCACCTCGTTTTCCGAGCAACTCGTCGAGGCGGGCGTCGAAATAGGGTGGAACACGCGCCTTGTGCCGTTCGGCCCTGATATTTCCGCTGCGGTATTTGCTCTTGGTTTTGCCAACCGTGCGGCCATGGCCTTCGGCGGTGTCAAGCCCGGAGATTTCAAGACGATCCTGAAATATAACAAGGACCGTATCTTCGCGTTTGTGAACGCATTTGGCGATGTAAACGCCGAATGGGCCGCCAACGCTGCCGGGTGTATCAACTGGGGATTTCCAACAATCGCTGACACCGACATCCCGGATCCTGCCCACCGGCATTTGTACGTACGAGCACGTTGTAGCCAGCGTCCCGTACGACAAAATGACCTCAAAGTCTATCGAAGTCCGCGGCCTCAAGGTCAGCATTACTGAAATAGCGATTCCTTTGGCTTACGGTCCGGCTTTCGAAGGCGAGCGCGTGCGCAAGGACGACGTTTACCTCGAATGCGGCGGCGGCAAGACAACCTGCTGCGAACTGGTCCGAATTGCCGATATGGATGCGGTCGAGGACGGCCGGGTGGAGGTCTTCGGCCCGGATATCAAGGACGTTACTCCGGGTTCGCGGTTGCCCCTGGCGGTTTTGGTCGAAGTTGCCGGCCGCAAGATGCAGGCGGACTACGAGCCGATCCTGGAACGCCAGATGCACCACCTGGTAAACTACGCGCAGGGCATTATGCACATCGGCCAGCGTGATATAGCCTGGTACAGAATTGGCAAACAGGCGGTGGAAAAGGGATTTACTCTCGAACACATAGGGAAGATCCTGCATGCCAAATACCATCAGGATTTCGGCGCTATTTTCGACAAGTGCCAGATCAAGATCTATACCGAAAAGGACAAGGTCGCTGAAATGCTGCCGGTCGCGCAGGCCGCCTACAGAGTTCGCGACGAGCGCATCGAGGGCATGACGGACGAAGGTACTGAAACATATTACTCCTGTACGCTGTGCCAGTCTTTCGCCCCGACGCACGTTTGCGTTATAAGCCCCGAGAGAACGGGTCTTTGCGGCGCTTATAACTGGCTTGACTGCAAGGCTTCCAATGAAATCAATCCTACCGGTCCCAACCAGCCTATCCAGAAGGGTGAAACCCTCGATCCCAAGCTGGGGAACTGGAAGGGTGTCAATGACTTCGTCTTCAAGGCATCCAGACAGATGATTTCGAGCTACAATTTCTACAGCCTGGTTTATGACCCGATGACCACCTGCGGGTGCTGCGAGTGTATCGCAGCCGTCCTGCCGATGAGCAACGGGATTATGACGGTCAACCGCGACTACGCGGGGATGACTCCCAGCGGCATGAAGTTCACCACCCTTGCCGGTACGATCGGCGGCGGAAACGTTACACCCGGGTTCGTGGGCCACAGCAAGTATAACGTCACCCAGCGCAAGTTCATCGTTGGCGACGGTGGTCTCATGCGGCTCGTGTGGATGCCTAAGATATTCAAAGAAGAAATCAGGGACAGACTCCTCAAGCGCGGCGAGGAAATTGGAATCCCTAATTTTATCGATATGATCGCAACCGAGGAAAACGGCGTTACCGAAGACGAGATTTACGCCTTCCTGGAAAAGGTGGGGCATCCCGCTCTTACAATGGAAAGCATCCTTGGCTGATAAACGAATCGGGCGCAGATTGGGGTCTGCGCCCGGTCTCATAATTGGAACTGAACCCTAATTAGGAGATGACGCAAATGGGCCTTACCGGGATTCAAATCTTTAAGTTGCTGCCCAAGACCAATTGTGGAGAGTGTGGGGTTCCAACCTGCCTGGCTTTTGCGATGAACCTTGCCTCGGGCAAGGCCGAACTGGCAAAATGTCCGTACGTATCGGAAGAAGCCAAGGAAAAACTTGCCACCGAATCCGCGCCTCCCATTCGGCCGCTTACAATCGGAACGGGCGAATACGCTGTAAAGGTTGGCGGCGAAACAGTGCTTTTCAGACATGAGAAAACATTCGTCAATCCTCCGGGGTTTGCCGTTTTGGTCTCAACTGATGAAGATGAGGCCTCCGTTTCCGGAAAGATCGACAGGTTCAAGAAAGCCCAATATGATCGCGTAGGCCTTAAACTCAGGGCCGAAATGTTTGCTATCAAGGATGCCAATGGGGACGCAGCCAAGTTTTGCGCCCTTGCCAAGAAGATTTCCGAGACCGGCGCCTCCATGGTCTTCATGTCCGAATCGGTTGATGTAATGACCGCTGCGGCTGATTCATTCAAGGACAAGAAGCCGCTGCTCCATGGGGCGACCGCTGCTAACGTCGAAGCCTTTGGAAATCTGGCGAAGGCGGCCGAGTGCCCGGTGGCCGTTAAAGGTGACGGCTCCCTGGAAAGCGTTATTGCGCTTACCGAAAAGCTCACCGCGATGGGGCTCAAGGACATTGTGATCGACACGGGAACGCGTGAGCTGAAGAAAGCTTTCGAAGAACAGATCCTGATCCGCCGCTCTGCCCTGAAGGACAGGTTCCGGCCGCTCGGGTTCCCGACGATCGTCATGGCCAATGAGATGGGTGACGGGCTTATGGAAGAAGCCCTGGTGGCAGCCACTTTCGTGGCCAAATACGGTGCGGTGATTGTTATGAGCGACTTGCAGCCGCACGTGATTTTTCCGCTCCTCCTCGAACGGCTTAATATTTACACCGACCCGCAACGGCCGATGACCGCCGAGCAGGGAATCTATCCGATCAACAACCCCGACGAGAACTCGCCGGTGCTTGTGACGTGCAATTTCTCGCTGACATACTTTATCGTATCCGGTGAGATCGAGGGCAGCAGGGTGCCTTCGTGGTTATGTGTCCAGGACACCGAGGGACTCTCGGTTATGACCGCCTGGGCCGCCGGGAAGTTCTCGGGCGAATCGGTCGGCAGCTTCATCAACAAGTGTGGGATAAAAGATAAGGTTAAACACAAAAACATTATCATCCCAGGTTATGCGGCAGGTATCAGCGGTGAGTTGGAAGAGGAACTCGGCGCGGGCTGGACCATCTCGGTCGGTCCCAGGGAAGCAAGCCAGATTCCCAAATACCTCAAAAGCCTGAAGGCGTAGACGGGAGATAAAGCAATGAAGCTGATAGGTGAAAACCTCAATATAATGAGCATAAAATATGGGGCCGCGCTAAAGGCAAGGGATCCAAGCCACTTCAGGAGCTTGCTATTTTTCAGGCCAAAGCCGGTATGGACTATGTTGACCTCAATATAGGTCCGGCTGGAAAAACGGGCGTGGAACTGATGAGTTGGCTCGTCCCGGTTATCGAAGAAGTTGTGGATGTTCCTCTCGCTTTGGATACCTCGAACATCAAGGCCATAGAAGCCGGGCTGAAAGCATGCAAGAAGAATAAGCCGCTTATCAATTCCATTATGGTCCGGCCAGAGAGGATGAAGCTCTTCTTCCTCTTGCCGCCGAGTATGACGCCGAATTTGTCGGCTTGCTCTGGGGACCCGAAGGAATGCCCAGGGACGAAAACGAACGCGGAGCGCTTTGTGCCGAGTTGGTGTTCAAAGCCACGGGCGAATTCGGCATAAATCCCGAACGCATCTACGTCGATCCGATCCAGACGCCGGTCAACGTTCAGCAGATTCAGATCATGAGCGTTCTCGAGTTCATGAAGATGTTCGCGGACATTGCACCGGGGTGCAGAAGCACCATCGGCCTTTCGAACGTATCCAACGGCCCTCCGGATCACCTGCGCCCGATTCTCAATCAGGTCATGCTGATCATTCATAAACGGCACGGGCTGTTTTCGGCAATAGTGGACTGCTATGACACCAAGCTCCATGAAATTGCCCGGGGCAAACATCCGAACCTCGAAGCTCTCGTCCATAAGGTGGAAGACGGGCAAGCGATTGATATGAATCCGCTTACCGATGAGGAGCGCCAATTCGTAAAGACGGCCAAGGTTATCCTGGGCCAATCGCTCTATTCGGATTCGTGGCTCCAAATCTGATCTGCCAAAGAAATTAGCGGGAAGCAGGAAGCGGGGGAAGCGGGAAGCAAGGAGCGGGAAGCAGGCGAGCGGTCTTCTTCCAGCTTCTTGCTCCTCGCTCCTTGCTTCCTGCTCCCATCTTCCCGCTTCCCGCTTCCTGTTCCCTGCTCCCCGCTCTCTCTCATTAGTGCTTGAAAAGTTATGTTTAATGTGAAAAATTGCTTTGATCAGACCTGCCTGGCATCGATTAGTGAAAAGTTCAAACAAGGGGGTTCCTATGACTAAGTACGTTTATTTTTTCGGAGATGGAAAAGCGGAGGGCGATGCCAAAATGAACACCCTCCTGGGCGGAAAGGGCGCTAACCTGGCAGAGATGGCGCAATTGGGCATCCCCGTGCCTCCCGGTTTCACTATCACTACCGATGTGTGCGCATACTATTACCGGAACGGCGGCGAGTATCCTGCCGAATTGAAGGGTCAGGTCGAAGAGGCCATGCACAGGCTTGAGGAGCTCATGGGGCGAAAATTCGGCGATCCCGAGAATCCTCTGCTCGTCTCGGTTCGTTCCGGGGCAGCCCGCAGCATGCCCGGAATGATGGACACTATCCTGAACCTCGGTCTTAATGATCATTCCGTGCAAGGTCTGATCAAGATGACCGGGGACGAACGGTTTGCCTATGATTGCTACCGTCGTTTTATATCCATGTATGGGGACGTGGTCCTCGGTTTGAAGCCAGAGTCAAAAGACGCGCACGATCCTTTTGACCTTTTGATCGAGGAAATGAGGAAAAGCAATGGCGTTGAGTTCGACAATCAGCTTGCGGCAAGTGACCTCAAGGAATTGGTCGAAAAATACAAAGGCTTGATTCGCGGGCGCAAGAAAACCGAATTTCGCCACGATCCGTGGGACCAGCTCTGGGGCGCCATTACGGCCGTTTTCGGATCATGGAACAACCCGCGTGCGATCGCTTATCGCGAAATAAACAATATCCCGGAGTCCATGGGCACGGCTGTAAGCGTCCAATGCATGGTGTTTGGGAACCTGGGAGATGATTGCGGCACGAGCAATACAT
>CAVRZU010000063.1:0-10269 GCA_963725365.1 uncultured delta proteobacterium
GCTCAATCGCCCTCCTTTTGCTCGCCCGGAGTCACTTCGTCATACCAATCCCCGTTCATAGACCGGGAGTGCTCGTTGTCATGGCAGAAAAGGCACAACATTTCCCCAGTTGCTGCCGTCAACGGGATTGTTATTGTGGTTGTGATCCTTGTGATGAACCGTAAGGTCGCGAAGCCGCTTGCCCGTGAACTCGCGCCCACACTTTGCACAGATCTTCGGGAAAAGCTTGAGAGCACGCTCCCGGTAGGTTTTCTCCAGCTCCGCTCGTGTATTCATCGCGGCCATGCGTGTATCCTCCGATTTTACCGCCGGGAACCAGCCCCGGTGGGGACATGCAAATGAACGGAAATCCTGCCCGAAGGCAAATGCCGGGCTGCCTTCCTTGCCGGCAGTCAGGCGGCGGGCAAGCCAAATCTTACCCGGGGCCGCCATCCGGTATTGTTGACATAAGAGGGAACCGTAAGTCAACTGGTATATCCAGCCCTACTTTCCGGGGTTCTGATAAGGGGGATAAGGTCCAGTAGGGTCTCCAGCGCCGAAGTTAAAGTCATGGACGGCGCCCGCGTCCCTATCCGGCAAAGGCGGCTGCGTACCATATATACCCTGGTCTCCACAACTTTCCGGGGCAACAGCAAAGGAACCGGTCACTCCGAGGAAGCCCAGAAGTCCCAGGACCGCTAGAAGCGTCAATATAAATTTTTTCATCTGTTTCTCCTTCCGGCAAGGCTCAACGAGCAGTGCGGACTCGGAAGAGTTTTGAGTTTCGAGTTTCGAGTTTTTCAGTTAGCTCAAAATTGAAACCCAACGGCTGAAAACCGTTCCAGCCCTGTGATCATAAATCTAAGAAGTGGACAAGGATGCTGTCAATCAGGCGGTGGGACCTCCGGCCTGGTTCGCCACTCAAACCTTCGGCGGCGGACGACTGTTTTGGCATATCCCTTGCTCACCCTGCTCGTGGAATAGCAAGTGTTCGCAGTTAACCATTACATTAACGGCTGCATACGGATGAGTAAACTCAAGACCCTTCTCGGCCTTCTATTTGCCTGCTGCATAATCGCGGGCATTGCCCTGCCCCGGTGCGGCGCCGCCGAGAACGATAAATCGGAGACCAGGATAAAGAGCATTCGGTGTGCGGTTAAAGGAAACAGGACGTGTCTGATTTTTGACGCTGAAGGGGCTAAGCCGAAGCAGATCGGCCCTCCGTCCGCCGAGGGAATTTCCGTTTTCTTTTCACAGATGAGTGCAAAGCTCTCCGATAAAGTTTTCAACGGCGGCAAGATGGCGGCAAAAGAGGTCAAATTCAGGCGGGAGAGCAGCTTTTTCGAAGTTTTGTTCAGCCAGAAAAACACGTCTGTCTCTTCAAGTGTGCAAGCGGGGAAAAACGGGGAATACAAACTGATATTGGAGCTGACCCCTTCAGCAAAAACAGCGGAACCTCAGTCCGCTCAAACCGGCAAGGCAAAAGCCCCGGATTCCGGCTTACCCGAGGCCTCCGTTGAAAAGCCCCCGGCAAAAACACCTCGAAATCGAACTAAAAAAAGTGGAAACTTCGGAGCTTTTCGGATCCGGACCTCTCCGCCGATCAAGAACGGTGTAGCCATTGCGCAATCGACAAAAGATACATCCGGGCCACCTCCTGTGGAGTCCACCTCGAAGCCCGGGGCCTTTGTCGAACCCGACGCGAATACTCTTTCCCTCTACGCGAACGCAAACGCAATGTTCGAAGACTGTTCTCGAAACCTCGTGCTTTGCGCCCCTGAAATATTCGAGGCATACAGGGTGGCGTTGAAAGCAGGCCCCGGATGTTCCCAGGCCCCGTTGGCCATCTACAGATCGGCGCTTGCCGAAACGGTCATGGGAAGATATGCAAAAGCGGATGCACTGTTCAGGCAGGTGGTCTCCCGAATGGCCGGACCATCCAGTCGCGTGCCGCTGCTGGCTGGGCATAGGGGAAATACTAAATAAGAAGCAGGCCTACGTGGAGGCCATGGAGGCTTTTCGCTGGGCGCTGCGCGAAGCGGCGGAAAAAGATGACAAGGCTGCGGCCTACTATGAGCTTGGCAGGGAGTACCTGACGCTGGGGGTGAACAAGGAAGCCCTGGAGATGCTCGAAAACTGTATCGGTCAGGTACCTGATTATTACACGAAAAAACCCGATGTTCAGCGTTACATAGGAGAGGCGCATTTTGCCCTCGGCAATTTGGATAAGGCGAGGGAACGGCTGCTAAGATTTCTAAACGACCAGGAAAGCGCCCCGGACCAGGACATCGTTCTGGCAAAGGTGGCCGAAATTTTTCTAATCCAGGGAGATCTTGGCGCTGCAGGCAAGTTATATTCATTTATAGGCAAATATTACAAAGATTCCGAAGGGGACCTGATCTGCGATGTGCGCCAGGCGGAGTTGATGGAAAAGGACAAGCCGGACCAGGCTATCGCTATTTATAACGATCTGCTCGGCAAAGATCTTTCCCCAAGCCTCCATAAAATCCTTTCAATGAAGCTTGCCGCGATCGAGATCAGGCAAGGCAACCCGGCGCGCAGCCTGGAACTGATGGATGGGGCCTTTCCGGCAAAAAAGGACGGCACAACCCCCGGTGAGGCTTCTGCAGCTTAGGGAGAAGATTCTCCGCCTTCTGGCAGGACAATACTTTTCGAAGGAGAAGATTTCATGAAGGTGGCTCAGTTGTATGAAAATTATCGGCGCGTGTTCGACTCGTTCCAATCGCCGGGGGTGCTTGAGCAGGTTGCCGAAAGCTATTCATCGCTGAAGCTTTACTCGAACGCGCTTGAAATCTTTGACAAGTTAATCGCAAAGGGTCAAAAAAAGGATGGTGACCTGCTGTTGCGCTGCGCGGTTTACGGGCTCCGCATAAACGACACCGGCAGGTCTTTCCAGTATTGCAAACTGGTTCAGGGCGATGCGCTTGACCTTAAGAAATCCGAGATACTCGGGCATATTTTCTATCGCGACCAGAAATACGCCGAGGCTGTAAAGTCTTTTGCAAAAGCTCTTCCGAAGGGAAAAGAATTCGAGATGGAGGACCCTGATTCCTACGAGGCCTACGGAAATTGTCTCTACAAGGCGAAAAGGTTTGATGAAGCAGTTCCCGTTCTCCAAAAAGCGATGGAACGGGAACAAACAGCCGATGCCGTTACCCGTCGCTCGATTATGCTGACGCTGAGCAAGTGTTTAGCCGAACAAAAGCAGTTCTCTAAGGCGGCGGAGATGATGGATGAGGCAATAAAGGTTTCGGGGGAAGATGGGAAAAATGGGCTTATGTATGAACTTTCAAAGCTTTACATGGCGGCAGGTCAGACCGATAAAGCCATGCAGAGTTTGAGCGAGATCAAAGCGAGCGAAGACCCCTTCTGGGGCCCAGTGGCCCAGCAGCAGATCAACACAATTGATTTGAGCCAGGTGAAGCAGGACTAAATTCAGGACTGAGTGCTGACGACTGATGAACGTACTACTGATCGAAACCGATTCCAACGATGCCCAAAAACTTTCCTCTTTTCTAAGAGATCAGGGGCATCTATGTTTTCTCACAGACTCGGCCAGATCGGCAAAGAACCTGCTCCGAAAGGAATCCCCGGGGCTCGTGCTTCTTCATTTGAATGGCGCCGCCGCCCAGACCGCGGATTTTCTTGAAACCGCCCGCAACCTGGAGACGCCTGTACCGGTTATCGTACTCACTCGCAAACCAAAGCTCGACGATGCCGTTGAAAATGTCAAAAACGGGGCCTATGATTTCTGGACCGAAACCTTTCGACCCGGAACGCCTGACAAAAGCAATCGAACTCATCGAGGCGGCAAAACAGCGAACCGGTCAGCAAGCGATGCCCAACGTCCAGGACGACCCGATAATCACCGGGGACCCGGCCCTGCGCTCTATTAAGGCCCTTGCCGGAAAAATCGCCCCCAGCAATGCAACCGTTTTCATTCAAGGGGAAAGTGGGACCGGCAAGGAACTGTTTGCACGATACGTTCACAACCATAGCGGCAGAAAAGAAAACCCTTTTGTAGCGCTAAACTGTGCCGCACTTCCAGAAACTCTCCTGGAAAGCGAACTGTTCGGGTATGAAAAAGGGGCCTTCACGGGAGCGGTCAGAAACAGGGAGGGCAAGTTCGAGTTGGCGCACACAGGGACGCTTCTGCTCGATGAGGTCACCGAGATCCCGCTGCACTTGCAGGCAAAACTTCTGCGGGTCCTGCAGGAAGGCGAAGTGGACCGGCTGGGCGGCAAATATCCGGTGCCGGTTGACGTCCGGGTCATTGCCACCACCAACATAAGGATCGAAGAACAGGTAAGGGAAGGAAAATTTCGAAAAGACCTCGTACTACCGTCTCAATGTTATTCCGCTTAGAATTCCTCCCCTAAGAGAGCGGCCGGGCGACATAGTTCCGCTGGCCGAGTCATTCCTAGCCCGATACAGCGCCGAAAACGGCGGTAAAATCAGATCCTTTGCCTATGAATCGCTCAAAAGGCTGCAAGACTATTCGTGGCCGGGCAACGTCCGCGAACTTCAAAACGTGGTCCAGCGTGCGGTGCTGATTTCAGACTCGCCTGTGCTAAGTCCTGAGTACGTAATCCTGGACCAGGGATTCGAAGAGTGCTCGGCGCAGCCTTCCGGGCTTTCCCTCATGCCGCTTTGTGATGTGGAAAAGATAATGATCGAGAAGGCCCTTACCACTTTTGACGGCAATCGGACCAGGGCCGCCGAAATATTGGGCATCAGCGTCAGGACCCTCAGAAACAAGCTCGCCGAATATCGTGAGAGCTGTGGCCAATTATCAGTCAAATAATTGACGAAATAATAACTGCTCTGCCCACCCCTCCGCTGTCATTTAACTGACTTTTCTTCTTCTTCCGCCCCGTGAACCGGCCACTGTTCACCAACCACTGATTTTTTAGTTTTTTCAGACCACCGGCCGCCGACGACTGATCACTCTGCTTAACACTGGTACGGGATTTGCTCATAACAAAGCAAACAGCAAAGGAGTTTGAATGAGCAACGGCATTGTGTTCGATAAGACGCTACAGATGATCGAAGACCGGCTGAGTCTGAATTCGATTAATCAGAAACTGATCTCGGGTAATTTGGCCAACATTAACACGCCGGGTTACACCTCAAAAGGACTCTCGTTTGAAAACGCGCTGCGCCAGTCGCTCGAAGATCAGGTGCTTCACATGGTTCGCTCAAACGACAGCCATTTGGCCCCGGATGATCCTGTTCAGGCGATGGAAACCCCGGAAGTAGTCGAAAATGGTCCTGTGGATCTGGATACGGAAATGGTGAATCTGACCAAAAACAGCATTGAATATCAATATATGGTCAGCATGCTGAACAAGAAATTCACAATGCTAAAAACGGCAATAACTGAAGGAGGTGCATGATGGACCTTGAATCAGCGATGCAAATAAGCGCATCAGGCCTGAAGGCCAATCGTACCTGGATAAACGTTCTTTCCTCCAACCTGGCCAACGCTAATACGACGAAGACAGCCGACGGCACGCCTTATCAGCGTAAGACGGTAATCTATGAAACGACGCCAGTCGACAGTTTTGCCGGTGAGTTGAGTTCTGCGATGGGCGAAGGGGCCGAAAAAGTGAATGTCTCTGAAATTGTTTCGGATGGAAGGGATTTCAAACAACTCTATGATCCGGGGAACCCGGATGCGGACGAAAAAGGCATCGTGCTTACGCCCAATATCAATCCGGTGGAAGAAATGGCAAACATGATGAACGCCAGCAGATCATATGAAGCAAACCTCGCCGCGCTTCAGACCGCCAAGCAGTTAGCTATGAAGTCAATCGACATAGGGGCGAAGTAGTGACTGAGAGCAGCAATCAGCGAAGGGCAAGGGACGGGCAGGCAAGAGGCTTTATTCGAACTTTGCGCTCGCCGCTTTCCACTTCCCGGCAACAGGAGCAGTCATGAGTATAGATCCGATCACCAAAAACCTATTTGAGAGCGCCCTCGGCGCAACGATGCCCAAAGGCCCGGGCGGGACCGGCTCTGTTTCATTTGCCGACCAGTTGAAATCGAAAATTGAAGACGTAAACAAGCTCCAAAATGATGCGGACACCGCCATGGAACAAAGCTCGGTCAAAGGCGCAACCAATATCCACGAAACCATGATTCGACTGGAACAGGCCGACATGGGGCTGCGCATGTTGGCCAAAGTCCGCAATAAAGCCCTGGACGCATATCATGAGGTAATGCACATGCAGTTCTAGAAACAAACCTTCTTCTCACTGCTCACTGACCAAAGGGACTACCGAAGATGAACATAGCGCTGCAGTATCTGCGAAGGCTTTACGACTACTGCAAGACCCTCACCCTCCAACAAAAGATTTCCTATGCCGGAGCGGTGGTGATATTGGCCGGCGCCCTGGCTTTTCTGTTCTATCTAAACAACCGGACCGACTTTGTCCCGCTTTACTCCGGGCTATCTCAGAACGACATGGGAGAAATTGCGCAGTCCCTTAAAGCGAAAAAAATTCCATACCATATTTCCGAGGGCAGCATAGAAGTAGCAAGGGAGGGGCTCTATGAAACACGGCTTTCCCTGGCTTCCGACGGCATCCCCAAAGGGTCGGGAATGGGGTTCGAAATTTTCGACCAGCAGAAATTGGGCAGCACGGAATTCGTTCAGAAAATCAACTACCAAAGAGCGCTCCAGGGAGAGTTGGCCAGGACCATCAATGGCATGAGCGAAGTGATGGAGAGCAGGGTACATCTTGTTATGCCTGAAGAAAGTCTCTTCAAGGAAGACCAGAAGCCGCCCAGCGCCGCCGTGGTCCTTAAGCTTCGTTCCGGGGCGCGTATGGCCGACAAGGAACTCCAGGGGCTGGTCCACCTGATCGCGGCCACCGTCAGGGGATCGGAAGAAGATCGAATAACGTTATGAGCACTGATGGACAGGTCCTGTACAAAAAGAACCGGGAAGACGCTTCGCAACTCAGCAACACTCAACTCGAACGCAAGCAGCGCATGGAGGATGACCTTCGCCAGAAGGTCCAGAGCATGCTGGAGCAGGTGGTGGGATCAAACCGGGTGCTGGCGCAGGGTTGCGCTCTATCTGGAGATGGATCAGATTCAGATTGCGGAGGAGACTTACAACCCGGACAGCGCAGTCATCAGGAGCCAGCAGAGGACCACCGAAAGTACGGAAGGCAAGGAAGCGGGCGTCGCGAAAGGCAATCCGGACGCCCCTCAACGTCGAAGGAAAGCTTTTGCAGAATTCTCCCCAGGCAGGAGATGCCGCAAAACCGGTCCAAACAGTCAAACAGGCAGCGTGAAGTCGTAAACTACGAAATAAACAAAATCACCAAGCAGGTCGTCCAGGTACCCGGAAACATAAAACAACTCTCCGTGGCGGTAATAGTGGACGGGAAATATGATAACAAACCGGGCGCCGACGGCAAGCCTAAGCAGACCTACATTGCAAGGACTGCCGAGGAAATGAAATCCATGGAGGACCTGGTCAGGAAGGCAGTTGGATATAACGAGACACGTGGAGACCAGATTACGGTTTCCAATATTCCGTTCGCTTCAGATACGCCCGGCGCAGAAATGGTCAAGGCCGAAAACAAGTATCTCCAGCTTTTCAAAAGCTGGCAAAGGATGCTCCTCAATATCGGCCTTGCCGCACTGGTGCTCGTCTTCGTGATAAGGCCGTTCATGCGCAAATTCCGCCAGGTTGCCGACGACATCAGAACCCTTCCTGCTCCGTCCTCCGGCCCCACTTCCGACGAACAAATAACCGCGATGCTTCTGGATAAACCATTCGGGCAACTCTCGTTCCGCAAGAAGTCAACGGCCCTGGAAAGCACGATCCCGACAAGGCAACGGAAATCATCAGGCAATGGCTGAGGGATGAAGTTTAGAAGAAGGATTTCTTCTTTTTCAACTCGCTGCTAACCGCTCATTGTGCACTGGAGTCTAAGGAACATGGCCATTAATAACTCGATCAAGACCGGACCCCAAAAAGCAGCAATGGCCCTTCTCGCTATGGGCGAAGAAGCATCGGCCGTAATCCTCAAAAAGCTTTCGACCGATGAGATCAGAGAGTTGAGTCTGCTCATGTCGAACAATAGAGGGAATGAAGAAAGAAACATCCGATGAATTGCTCGGTGAGTTTACATCGCTTTTCAAGATGGAAGGCTTTGTGAATGTGGATGGCAACCAGTTCATTCGCAATCTGCTGCCCACAGTTATGCGCGGCGAGCAGGCAAAAGAGATGCTTTCAAAAATAGATCAAGAAAAGATCAAAATTCCGTTCAAACATCTGAGGGATATCGATCCCAAACTGCTTGCCGGCTTCATAAAGGCTGAGCACCCGCAGACCATTTCCATCATAGTCTCCCATCTTGGACATCAGAAAGCGAGCCAGGTCCTGGCATTTCTTCCCGAGCAGCTCCAGTTTGAAATCGTAGCAAGAATTGCGAACCTGGAATCCGTGCCTCCCGACCTGATCATGGAGGTGGATGAAGTGCTCGAAAAGGAACTGACCTCGATCGGAACCCGTGGACAGCAGATTGGAGGCGTCTCGGTAGTCGCGGAAATCCTCAATCATTGCGATCGTAGAACCGGGGACAGCATATTGCAGTTCCTCGATGAAACGGACACGGACCTTGCGGAGAAAGTAAGAAAGCTGATGTTTGTTTTCGACGACCTGATGCATGTCAACGACGCGGGCATCCGGGAACTGCTCAAAGAAATCCGCAATGAAGAACTCACTATGGCGCTCAAAACGGCTTCCGAAGACCTCAAGACAAAAGTATTCAAAAACCTGTCCCAACGCGCAGCCCAGATGCTGCAGGAAGATATAGCGATGATGGGACCGGCCCGGCTAAGCGAAGTTGAGGCCGCACAGCAGACTATTCTGAATGTGGCCCGCAGGCTCGAAAAAGACGGCAAACTGATTATGGCTGGCAAGGACGGCGGAGAATCTTTTGTCTAATTTGCTGAAAAAAGACATGGAATCCGGGATAGCCACTTTCGGTTTTCCCGCCATCGAAAGGGACTCCGGCGAAAGTACCGTTTTTGCCAAACCGGAAGAACGCCCCCGCGAACCGGAAATAAACTCCGAAGAAATATACCGCAGAAAGCTCCTCGAAGTGGAACGCCGCACTCAGGAGATTGAAAGGGACGCTTACAGCCAGGGGTTTGCACAGGGGAAAAGGAACGGAATCGAATACGGGCAAAAATCCGTGCAGGTGGCCAGGTCCCAGCTCGAGCGCATTGTGCATAGTATGGAAGCACTGCCTGGAAAGATACTTCAGGATTATCGGGATTGGTTGATTAGGACGAGCACCAGGATAGCCAGGCAGATCGTCAACAGGGAAATCCAAACCTCACCTGAAATAGTGGCCGGCACCGTGAAGTCCCTTCTGGAAGAAGCCGATGAGCACGGCACACTTGCGGTATATCTCCATCCCAAAGACATGGAGATCGTGGCGAAAAGGGGCGGCATCATTGGGGGAACCAGTTCAAAACAACTCGCACTGAAAGCCGATAAGGGCCTGGAGCGCGGAGATTGCCGGATCGAAAGCGCGATTCAACAATTCGACGCTTCGATTGCCGTCCTGTTTGAAAACGTGGAAAAGAAGATGATGGACGAAGAGCGCAGCGCGGAGGAAAAATGACGGAAGACCAAAAACAGGTGACCAGCGTGGTAGCGGGGGAGACGGAAATTTGTGCTCCGCCCTCTGAGTCTTGTGACCTGTCCGGTGATTACCTGAACCTTAAAGACTTCGAATTTTCCGACTTCAGCGCCAGTGAGCTGGCAAACAGGTACGGAAAGATCGTTCAGCTTGCCGGAAACCTGCTGGAGGCCGATTCAAGGCCGCTCACCCCAGCACGCAGCGCCCAGGCCCCGGCCGGGTTGTGCGCCACATCGAGAATCCACTCCACACCATTCTTCTCGATGCGCTCCAGCCGCCCCGGCCATCGCGTCTGCCGAATCCCCTCGGCAATCCCCGCCCGCCACTAACCCGGAAATCCATGCGCCGACTTCAACTCCACCGCCGCCGCAATGGCCAGCGCCACATTCCGCTGCTGGTGCAGGCCGCCCGAAGGGCTGGACACCCGGATCAGCTCACCCAGCGCGATTACCTCGTAGGAATCAGCCGCGCCCGCATCAATCGCCGGCATGTAGAGCGCGGCGTTCACCCCGCGCACGCCAAGCTCCGCCGCCGCCTCGCCCAGCGCCTGATTGGCCTCCGGGTGCTGCGGCAGCGTAATCAGCGTTCCACCACGGCG
>CAVRZU010000064.1:0-33047 GCA_963725365.1 uncultured delta proteobacterium
TGAAAACAGGCCTTACGTTTTCAGGGCATGTTTCCTGGATGCTTTCCAGGGACCGGTTGTGGCGAAATTCGCAAGCTGCGGAATTCAATGCCAAAAAGGCGGCTGTTCTCTACGACATCTCGAGCGACTACCCCAAGGGGCTTGCCGAGTTCTTCAAAGAGGCTTTCGAGAAGATCAACGGGCCCGGTTCGGTCGTTGCGTTCGAAACCTTCACTCACGGCGACAAGGATTTTAGCGCTCAGTTGACCAAGATATCCAAATCCGACGCCGATGTTCTTTTTACGCCGCAGTATTATGATGAAGTGCCGCTCATTGTAAGACAGGCTCGGGAACTTGGGTGGAGCAAGCCTATACTTGGAAGCGACAGTTGGGGATCGGCCGAACTGATGACCCTTTGCGGCGACGCGTGCATCGGGTCTTATTTCAGCACTCATTATGCCGCTGCCGGCGCAAAGGGGGCTACCCGGGAATTCATCGACAAATACAAAGCCAAATACGGCTATGTTCCCGATGACGTAGCCGCCCTTACCTGGGACGCGATAAACCTGATGTGCCTGGCAATCAGCAATACCGGCGCACTGAGCGGAAATATTGAAAAAGACCGGGAGGCCGTTAAGGACCAGCTCACCAGGGTAGAAGATTTCGAAGGGATTACCGGCAAGATGACCTTCTCCCCGGGGGGAAACCCCGCCAAGTGCGCTGTGATAGTCAAGATCAGCGACAAGGGCGAATTTGAATGGTATAGGTCGATCTGTCCCTGATTAGATCTGTTTTGAAGGGAACCGTTGCTTGCTCTTAGAAACATTTCTCCAGGACCTGCTTAACGCCCTGCAGTGGGGGAGCTTTTACGCCCTGATAGCCCTGGGCTACACGATGGTCTACGGGGTATTGCTCCTGATCAATTTCGCTCATGGCGACATATTCATGGTGGGGGCATATATCGGCTTTTTCGTAGCTTCTCTTTTGCTTGGCCGGTATGCGTGGATTTCGCCCGGGTTGCCTTCGGCGTTGATTTTCGGCCTGACCGTGATGGCCACCATGATTATTACATCGGGGGTTGGAGTAGCCCTCGAGCGGATTGCCTACCGTCCGCTTCGGCGCAAGGGCGCATCGCGCCTCTATGTTGTAATTACGGCCCTTATGTGCGGGCTCATCCTTGAAAACGGCAATCTGGCCATTTTTGGAGCGAGCCGGCGCAGCTTTCCCCAGCTTCTTTCAAATACCGTCTATACAATTGGAGGAGTAACTTTCACCAACGTTAAAGTACTGGTGATCCTCACGACGGTGATCGTTTTCGTTTTGCTCGAAACACTCGTTCGCAGGACCAGGATCGGAATGGCTATGCGGGCTATCTCCTATGACAGGATGGCGGTGCCGCTGATGGGCATTCCACTGGATACGGTCATCGTTTTCACCTTTGGCCTGGGCTCTTCGCTGGCTGCCCTTGCCGGGGTGCTCTTCGCCACCGCCTATCCGGTACTCGATCCCTATATGGGGGCGCTCGTAGGCTGGAAGGCTTTCATTGCGGCCGTCCTGGGAGGAATCGGTGAAATACGCGGCGCCATTGCGGGGGGATTTCTCCTCGGGTTTGTCGAAATTTTCGTCGCGGCCTTCTTTCCATCGACCTTGCGCGATCTGATTGCTTTCAGCATTCTGTTGTTGTTCCTAAGTATAAAGCCCACAGGGATTTTCGGCGTGGCAAGGGTCACAAAGATCTAGGCGGTGGGACCGCCGGCCGGGTTCGCCACTCAGACCTTCGGCGGCGGCAAGAAAATCCCCCCTGCCCCTTTCAAAAAAGGGGGCAGGGGTGCTATTGCGGGCAGGGGTATTTTCAATTGCGCAAATATGGGTACCTTCTATCTTATACGATAATTTGCACTCTGGCCGTCGCCGCATCCAAGCTCGGCGTTTTGAACGCCTACGTTCAACTCGTTATAATGTATGTCGGGATAAACATAATCCTGTCTGCTTCGTTAAACATAGTAAACGGCTACATGGGCGAATTCTCGGTGGGACATGCCGGGTTCATGGCCGTCGGGGCCTATGTTGCCTCCATACTCAACGTAATGCTCTTCACCACCAGCTCGGTTTTCGGCCCCCCTCTGCTTTCACCTTCCAGCGCAATTTTTCTCTTTCCGGTTACTCTGGCCGCCGGCGGGGCCGCTGCTGCGCTTGCCGGCCTGCTCGTAGCGGTGCCTTCTTTCAGGACCCGGGGCGACTACCTGGCGATCATTACCCTCGCTGTTAACTATATTGTCAAAAGCTCTGTGGAAAATATTCAGTCGATCGGAGGCGCACGGGGCTTCATGGGCATGCGCAACGTGATAGATGCGATGCAGCGGGTCGTCAATCTCCCCTGGACCATGATTTGGGTCTTCATATGCGTTGGCGTGACTGTGTGGATAATTCATCGGCTGGTAAATTCCACCTACGGCAAAGGCATCATTGCCCTAAGGGATGACGAGATTGCGGCTGAGATCATGAGCATAAACACGCAGCATATGAAAATAACGGCTTTCATGCTTTCGTCGGGGTTGGCCGGAATAGCCGGTGGACTCTTCGCGCATGTGCTGGGTTATATAAATCCCGGGACTTTCACCATTATGAAATCGACTGAAGTGCTGGTAATGGTTTATCTCGGCGGAATGGGATCATTGAGCGGCTCGGTGATCAGCGCGATCGTCATTACGCTTGCCCTTGAGGCCTTCAGGCCGCTTGGGATCATAAAATGGGTGGTGGTGCCCCTTCTGCTCATCCTCCTGATGTTTTTCCGGCCGGAGGGAATAATGGGACATCGGGAACTGCCCGATATTTTCCCGAAGCTGTTAAAAATAAGGCAAAAAGATTAAAAGCGATTCGCCAAAGATTTGGACAGGATTAACAGGATTAAAAATAAAGAAAAAGCTACAACTTTTCTCTGTGTCCTCTGTGTCTCTGTGGTGAGATTTATTTGTCTTTGCCTTTTGCCTTGGATTTCTGATGGCTCTTCTTGAACTAGATAACGTAACGCACTTTTTCGGAGGTCTAAGGGCCGTATATAATTTCAGCCTGACTCTCCAGGGTGGAGAGCTGATGGGGCTGATAGGCCCGAACGGCGCCGGCAAGACCACTATATTCAACATGGTGAGCGGCTTCTACCGTCCTACGGAAGGTCGAATCAGTTTTCTGGACCTCGACATAACAGGCCTGCGGCCACACCAGGTCACCTCCCGGGGAATAGCGCGCACATTCCAGAATATTCGTCTTTGGAACAGCTTGAGTGTTTTCGAAAACCTTTGCGTCTCCCAGCATCATCAACTCGGTTACGGGTTTTTGCACTCGGTTCTGCGCACCGAAAAATTCGTAACAGGCGAGCGGCGGGTGAAAAAGAGGGCTGAAGAACTGATCGATCTGCTCGGACTTGGGCACTATGCCCGCGAATTCCCAAAAAATCTGCCCTACGGACTTCAGCGGCGTGTGGAAATAGGCCGCGCGCTGTCGCTTCGGCCCAGGCTCCTTCTGCTAGATGAGCCGGCCGCCGGAATGAACCCGGGCGACATCGGCCAGTTGATAGAAACGATCCGCTGGATTCGAGACGAATTCAAGTTGACAATGCTTTTGATAGAACATCACATGCGGGTGGTAATGAGCGTGTGCGGAACCATGAAGGTGCTCGATTTCGGCCAGACGATCGCCGAGGGCACACCCGATGAAATAAGACGGGACCCCCGAGTAATCGAGGCTTATCTTGGAGGAGAAGAACCGGGCCATGCTCGAGGTATCTGATCTTCACGTAAAGTACGGGAATATAGAAGCGCTGCACGGGATATCCTTTAGTGTCAACAAGGGCGAGATAGTCGCTTTGCTTGGCGCCAACGGTGCGGGCAAATCGACCACTCTTATGAGCATCATGCGCCTTCCGCCTCCCGAAGGGCCCAAGGTAAGCAGGGGCAGCATAAAATTAGACGGACTCAGTCTTCTTCCGATCCCTGCACATATCCTGGTCTCCAGGCATGGAGTCGGGCTTGTGCCGGAAGGCAGACATATTTTCGGAAACCTGACCGTCTTTGAAAACCTCAAGCTGGCGACATTTTCAAGAAAAGACCGCGAGCAGATACAAAGGGACTTCGAACGTGTTTTTGCGCTCTTCCCCCGCCTGGCCGACCGCAGGTCTCAGCGAGGGGACCTGCTGAGCGGCGGGGAGCAGCAGATGCTCGCAATCGGCCGCGCCTTGATGAGCGGCGTCCGGTTCGTCTTGCTCGACGAGCCTTCAATGGGGCTCTCCCCTCTTCTTATGATCGTACTTTTTCGTGCGCTCAAAGAACTCAATGAGAGCGGCACCACGTTTTTAGTAGTGGAACAAAACGCAAGAATTGCTTTAAAGTACTCTCATCGCGCTTATGTTCTTGAAGCCGGGAAAATTGTGCTTGAAGGTCAATCACAGGAGCTTTCCCAAAATCCGGAGATTCAAAAAGCTTATCTGGGGTAGAGACAATGCTGAAAATTTTGATTTGCGACGGACTCGATGAAAGCGGTTTGAAGATGTTGCGCTCGGCCGAAGGGGTCGAGGCGGATATGCCCGAAGGGGCAGGCGCCGATGAAATCAAGGCCATGCTGCCTGAATACGACGCCATGATCGTGCGCAGCCGCACAAAGGTCACAGCAGAACTGCTCGCCGGTGCCCCGAGGCTGAAAGTGGCCGGGAGGGCAGGAACGGGTGTGGACAATATCGACGTCGATGCGGCGAGCGCTCGCGGGGTCCTGGTTATGAACACCCCGGGGGCAAACGCGATGGCCGCAGCCGAGCATACTCTGGCGTTGATGCTAGCACTGGCACGCCACATCCCGCAGGCAACCGAATCCATGCGCAAGGGGCTTTGGGAAAAAAAGAAATTTGTCGGCACCGAACTCTACCACCAAACCCTTGGAATTGTGGGCCTTGGGAAGATAGGCTCGATTGTCGCCGACCGCGCACTTGCAATGAAAATGAGGGTCCTTGCCTATGACCCGCATATCGTGCCCGACATGGCGGCAGTCCTGGGCGTAGAATATGTCTCACTCGACGTTCTGCTGGCCGGATCGGATTTTATAACGGTTCACACGCCCCTCACCGACGAGACCCGCTATATCCTGAACCGCGATACTCTGGCAAAGACAAAGCCGGGCGTGCGCATTGTCAACTGTGCCAGAGGAGGGCTGATCGATGAGCAAGCCCTGGGCGAATTTCTTTCCAGCGGGCATGTGGCAGGGGCGGCACTCGATGTTTTCGAAAAAGAGCCCCCCGCAGGAAGCCCTCTGCTCGGCATGCCCAATGCCGTCTTCACCCCTCATCTTGGCGCCTCAAGCCAACAGGCGCAGGAAAATGTCTCTGTGGAGATCGCTTCTCAAATTCTGGACTACCTGCAGCGAGGGTTGATTCGAAACGCCATCAACTTCCCGTCGATCAGCATGAAGGACTACGAAAGGATCAAACCGTACCTGCGCCTTGCAGAGCGGCTCGGCCGGCTTCAGGGTCAGCTTTGCAGCCCGGTGCTCAAACTTCAAATAACCTATGCGGGACAGGACCTCGAACAAGTCCCTACCCAGCCCCTTACCCAGACCGTAATAAAGGGATTGCTCGACCCGATAATGGCGGAAAAGGTGAACCTCATAAACGCGCCTCTTCTTCTAAAACAGCGCCAGATAGAGCTTACCACGTCCTCCACTTCTCAGTGCAGGGGCTATACCGGGGAGATCACCGTAACTGTGAAAGGACCCGGAAAAATGGAATACTCCGCCTCCGGGGCGGTTTTTCTCGGCCAGGCAATCCGGCTGGTTCGCCTAAACGATTACATGCTAGAAGCTGAACTGAAAGGAATCAACCTCATTATCCAGAACTTCGACAAACCGGGAACCGTTGGCCACATCGGGACAACGCTGGGCAAATTCAATGTCAATATCGCCGACATGCACCTCGCCCGCAGCCGTGAAAGAGACCGGGCGATCGCAATAGTGCGGCTCGATAACGAAGCTCCAGCGGAGGCCCTTGAAGCCCTGAGGCGTCACCCGAACATCATTTTCGTCCAGCAGGTAAAGCTGTGAGACGATTTTAAGAGGTTCTATGCAAAAATATTTCGGGCCTGAAGGAATTTTGGCCTCAAAAGTTGAAGGCTTCGAGTACCGCCAGGGCCAGCTCGAAATGGCCCAGGCCGTCTTTGAGAGCTTTCGTTCTCAAACTCCGCTCATGGCAGAGGCCGGGACCGGTACGGGCAAGACTTGGGCATATCTGATCCCTGCAATACTCAGTGGTAAAAAGGTGATCGTATCGACCGGGACAAAGACGCTCCAGGACCAAATCCTCGATCACGACATCCCCTTTCTCAAGAAAAATATAGACCCGACGCTTAAGGCAGTCTGCCTCAAGGGACGCAGAAATTACCTGTGCCGGCGCCGGTTTCTCCAGTTCTGCTATCAGCCTACGCTCTGGAACAAGGAGGAAGCAAAGCTCTTTCGCCGGTTCCAGAAGTGGGCTGCAACATCAAATACTGGCGACCGTTCCGAAGTCGATTGGCTGCCCGACAATTTTCGGACCTGGAACGAGGTCAATTCGAATTCCGAATATTGCCTGGGCCAGCAGTGTTCGGAATTCTCCCGATGCCACCTGACACGGATGAGAAACGAGGCGTCTCGCGCCAACATAGTGCTGGTGAATCACCACCTGTTTTTCGCGGACCTGTCGCTGCGCAAGAGGGGACTTGGCGAAGTACTTCCGGAATATCAGGCGGTTGTCTTCGATGAAGCCCACCAGTTGGAGGACGTGGTGGGCGAGTACTTCGGCGTTCATTTCAGCAGTTTCGCTATAGCGCAGCTTGGCCAGGACATTGTGAAGGAATGCCGCGGCGGGTCGAAAAAACTCGATTTAAAGGCGGTTCAAACAGTTGGTCAGCAGCTAGAGGTGTTGAGCCGTCTTTTTTACCACAACCTGGCCCAGTCCCAAAACCGGATGGGGCGATTTCGCTTCGAACCTTCAAGGGCCGGGGAAGATTTTGCCGGTACATGCCGGCAGGTTGTTCACGCCCTGGATGAACTTCCAGCCATGGTCGAACCTTTGGCCGAAAAAGTCGAAACCTTTGCCGGAACCGGCCGCCGTGCCGGAGAGCTTTCCACCGCCCTCAAGTTGCTAATCGAGCAAAAGGATCAATCCCTCGTTTACTGGCAGGACGTGTCGCAACAGGGGGTTTTTGTAAATGCTACGCCCATAGACGTAGGGCCGGTGCTAAACGAATTTCTTTTCCCCTCTGTTACCGCTGTGGTAATGACCTCAGCCACGTTGTC
Organism: uncultured delta proteobacterium; assembly: GCA_963725365.1. Taxonomy (GTDB): domain Bacteria; phylum Desulfobacterota; class Syntrophobacteria; order Syntrophobacterales; family Syntrophobacteraceae; genus SbD1. Next base: position 7,294 of record CAVRZU010000064.1, read on the forward strand.
CGTAGCCGGGAGTTTTGAATTTGTGCGAAACTCTCTCGGAGTACCGGCGGGCAGCCGTGAATTACTGCTGCGCTCTCCGTTCAGCTATGAACGGCAGGCAATAGCTTACATACCATCGCGGTTCCCGGCGCCCAATGACGGGGCATTTTGCGCCCGGATGGCTGCCGAGGCCGCTGAAATAATCGAAAAGACCCGCGGACGGGCCCTTTTCCTTTTCACCAGTTACAGAAACATGCACGAAGTCCATAAGCTCTTTGAGGGCAAGATTTCATTCCCGCTGCTCATCCAGGGGCAAAAGACCAAACGTGCGCTTCTCCAGGAATTCAAGGACAAGGTCGATTCGGTCCTCCTGGCGACCAGTTCCTTCTGGCAGGGGATCGATGTGCCGGGGGAGGCTCTGAGCTGCCTTATCATAGACAAATTGCCGTTCGAAGTCCCCGATGACCCTGTGATTGCAGCCAGGCTGGACCGCATCAGCCGCAGCGGCGGCAATGCCTTTTATCAATACCAGGTGCCAAGGGCCGCAATCCAGTTGAAGCAGGGAATCGGACGGCTGATCCGTTCATCCAGGGACCGTGGGGTAATAGCTGTTTTCGATATCCGCATGCTCACCAAGAGCTATGGACAGGTTTTCGTCAAGAGCCTCCCGCCCTGCCGGGTGGTTCATCGCCTCGATGAAATCGATACCTTTCTGACACAGATAAACGCAGGCGATTGATTTTTTTGCAATCGGCAAATCGCTTTCACTCTTTTGGTTGCGGGCATGCCGGGCTGTGGTTAGATATGGGATTCAACCACAAAAAAGGGGGCGCTTATGCGAAAAATACTTTTGGCGGTGGATGGGACGCGAAAGGGGCTCGAAACGGTGTCGATCCTGGGACGGCTGCTCAAGGACCAGGAAGATATGAAAATTGTGCTTTTTCATTGCGTTCCGCAGGTTTCCACTCTTCTTCCGGGGGACATCTGCATGGATATCGAAGAAAGCAGCAAGCTCCCCTTCAAAGATCAGGAAAGGGTTGGCCAGGCAGTTTTGGATGCCTCTTCCAAGATGCTGACCGATGCGGGTTTTCCAGGCGCCAATATCGATCCCAGGCTAAAACTCGACTGCCTGGACCCGGCCTCGGACATAATCAAACAGGCGGATGCCGAGCAAATCCGCACGATAGTCTTAGGAAGGCGCGGGAGGAGCCAGGTTGAGGCGCTGCTGCTCGGGACCATTGTGGGCAAGGTGGCCCAGTACGCGGAAGGCAAGGCCGTATGGATCGTGGATACCACCGTGGAAGATTCAATGAAGGTGTTGATTGCAATGGAGGGGGCGCCGGAGGTTCGGGAACTCTCCTACTATACGGCCGAGCTGTTCGGTCCCTGCCCGGGGTTGAGCTATACCTTTATGCACATTATTCCCCCCGTTCCACCCACGTTCTGGGATGACGGTCACATTCTCGACCCTGCGGAGCAGAAAGACAGGCAGAGCCGAATCGAAAAATGGAAGTCCGGGTGGACCGAAATGGTGGGCTCTTACATGTCCGAAGGACGCGATCTGCTGCTGGAGCGCGGAGTTGGGGACCAAAGCGTGCAGAGCCTCATCCTCGACAGTAAGGAAGGTATTGCGCGGGACCTTCTTAATGAAATCGAAACCCACAAGTTTCAGGTCGTGGTCATGGGCAAAAAAAGCTTCCGGGACCGAAAGCCGTTTCTAATGGGAAGCCACGCCTCCAAAGTGCTGCAGAACGCGAGGGGCGCCATTGTATGCCTGGTGAGTTAGGAGAGTGAAGGGAGCGAGGAGCAAGGAGCATGAAGTTGGAAGAAAACCGCTCGATTGCTTCCCGCTTCTTGCTTCCCGCTTCCCCTCTAGAGGAGTTCAAGATGGATAAAAACCGGATCCAATGGCATGAACATGTCTCCCAGCAAATAATTCAGAACCTCGAAAAACGCCGCATGGAGGGCAGTTATGCACACACCGCCGCCCAGGCGCTCGAAGAGGTGCTCTCAATGATCCCTCATGGGGTCACCGTCTACCGCTGTGGTTCCATTACGACAACTTCGATGGGGCTGTGGAACAGAATAGCCGATATTCCGGACGTTAAGGTAATCGATCCTTACCGGCATGGGATTTCGCATCAGGAAAGCATGGCGGCCAGACACAAGGGACTAGGTGCGGACATTATGATCGCCAGCTGCAACGCCATAACCATGGATGGAAGGCTGGTAAACCTGGATGGGCTGGGCAACCGCGTGGCGGCCATGGCATTCGGTCCCGCAAAGGTGATCCTGGTGGTTGGAATGAATAAAGTCGCCACCGACCTTGATTGCGCCATTGCCAGGGTCAAACACTTCGCGGCGCCGATTAACGCTCTGCGTACCGGGGTCGAAACACCCTGTGCGGCCAGCGGGCTCTGCACCGACTGCCGGTCGCCCGAACGGGTCTGCAACCTGTGGAGCATCATAGAAGGACACAGAACACGAGGCCGCATCCATGTGAAGCTGGTTGGGGAGGATTTGGGGTACTAAGGGAGGGCGGTGGGACCGTTAGCCGCGTTTGCCGCTGCCTTCGGCGGCGGCAAAAAAAAGGCGGTGGGACCGCCGGTCAGCTAGCGCAAGGAAATCAGATCTTCCTCTTCAAAAGTGCCAATATGAACCTAATCATGTTGAACTCTATGGGCAAACCAAAGAATTTGTGCTTAATTCTATATTTCATAACCGTATAAAGCATTCGTTCGATTGGAAGCAGCATCAACCTAATTAAGAGTGGATATTGATTGATGATATCGTAGGCCGAGTTGCTTATAAATGGGAAATAGAAATTTACCTGATATACCTTTTCTGCCATATCCATATTTATCCAAGGCGTAGATGCATGATTCAATCCTTCGAGAAAATCTCCCCAGGATTCGAGACTATCTGGACTTTTATACCCTAGTTCTATAGATTTTATGTACAACGGTGTGCCTGGAAATGGGGTATATAAGAACAGTAGGAAATGATTTGTATTATTGATTTCATAAAGTTTATTAATAAAATCTATCATACTCTCAAACTCATTCTCAACTGATACTTTTCTATTCGCTATTGGTAGACCTATCATGAATGAGAACTTAATTTTAATTCCTACTTCATTGGCAATATGAGTCAGGCTGATAGTATCTTCAACGGTTGCTTTTTTATTAATAATCTCAAGAATACCATCGTCATAAGTCTCGGCGCCAGTTAGAATGCATTGAAGGCCATTATCCCGCATGAGTCGCCATGTTTCCTTCTTAAACCTTACCAATTGATCTGTTCTGCCGTTAGCATTCCCCCATTTTAAATTCAACCCTTCACTCATCATTCTTTCACATATTTCAACAACCCTTTTCTCATTAGTGAAGAAGTTGCTGTCGTTAATTATTATAGAATCGATTTTATACTGCTCTTTGAGGTACTTAAAATCGGCTATCACCCGCTCAGGACTTAGTGGCAACCAACGTTTTCCGTAAACTACCTGTTCTGCACAAAAACCGCAGCTAAACGGACATCCTATGCTCGAGAGATAGGTGACCGTTCGAGCGCCGAATTCACTCGCATGGATGTATTTTTTCATATTTATTAGATGATATGGCAATGGGGGGAATCCATTGGGGTCAGATAATTGTCTGTCTGGATTTGATTTTACGTTTCCATTAACCTTATAGGTCAACCCTGGAACACTATCCAAGGTCTTATTTCCTTCCAGTGCATTTATCAGTTCTGAAAATGTGATTTCCCCCTGCCCGCGAATGACATAGTCAACAAAATCGCTGGCAACCGTCTCCTCCGGTAGAATGGAAGGATGCCAGCCGCCCCATACAAGAGGGACTTTCGGATATAGTGTGCGGATGCGTTTTGCAAGTTTGAGCGCACTGTTAATCTGATAGCCTATCATGGCGCTGATACCAACGCACAGGGCGTCCTGTACAACTTCTTCAGGGAATCTTTCAACCGCTTCGTCAATGATTATGATCTCATATTTTTCCACATCAAGCCCCCTTGCAATAGAGAGCAATGCAAGCGGCAAGACTCCCTTGCGGCGGCTGATGGTAGAAGGTATCGGATTAAATAATACTATCCTGGTACGCATGTAGGTCTCCAATATGATTCACTAAAGGGTCTGTGCCCTCCTGAAGGGCCAGTTACATAACCCGAGAATAATACCTGCCTGTAAATACGTTATGAATCTGATAAATATATAAACATCTATTACATAAACCCTGTCAATTGAAATTAAGGAGAACAGATATACGGCACATAATTCCACAGTACCAATCCCACTAATCGAAATCGGTATATACCCAATCAACGTAGATATTATCGGAATTATACCTACTTCAGGCCATCTCGCCTCGATTCCAAAAGCACGAAAAGCAAGATAGTATGTAATACTTAGCACTAACCACCTAATACTAGTTAACATAATATTAACCACTATAGCTTTATATTTCCGATCCCATAACGTCGCCTCTTTATACATACTTTTTATTAATTGCTTGACACGACTAATCATATTAATATCGTAAGGCAGATATAATATAAACGCAATACATACTGCTGCGCATATGACACACATTAATGGAATACCAAATATCCATGCCGGAGCAGCGAAGTCTTTAAATAAAAATCTTACTCCTACGAACCCTATCGATATGGCAAATATCATACTTATTAATTTATCTACTAAATAGGCTAATGTAGAGTGGCTATAGTACACACCTTCCTTCTTTAGAAAAAATGCAACGCTTATATCTCCAAGTTGACCAGGAGAAAATAAATTTACCGCATATCCATGGCTATATGCTCGAATAAATACTGATAATGGTATATGTGATATCGAGTTCATCAGCAACCATAAATTTATTCCACCAACTAGCAATACCACCGGCAATACAATGAATGTTAGTACAGCTAATGATGTATTAATGTTAGATAATGTTGCAGCTAGCTTATCAATATTACATGAATATAGAAGATAGGCAATTAGGCCGGTTGCAACTATGACCTTTACTATAAATAGATAATTTATCTTTACCCTATCCTCTAACATATAGTGTATCCGTTTCAATCCCTCAGGGGCATCTTTTCAGCAACGACCAGGTATGCCGAACTCAGGTCTTTTTCAAGAAAACAGCGTTGCAGGACAACAAAAGGGGCCAGAAAATAAATCACTTGAAACCAGACGGTTAAAAAGGTCCTTTTCCTCTTGATTCCGCTCAGCTTCGAGAGTTCCTCCTTGGTGAGATCCATGCTCGGGGCCGTATAGGTCCTATGCAGAAAAACATCGAGCAGAATTGAAGTCGGATAAGCATAGTTCCAAAAGTACCGGATCTTGAATCCTGCGTTCATCAGCAGGCCGCTCATATCTGCTCTTTCATATCGCCGGTAGTGGCCCGCCGCGACGTCACTGCTTCCCCACTTACTCCGATGGGCCGGAACGGAGATGAGAAGCTTTCCATTCTCGTTTAGAACATTCCGCCACTCTTTTATCCAGGAGAGGTCGTCTTCGATATGTTCGAGGACTTCAAAGGCCATAATGTAGTCGTAGCGCCTGGTCGTATACATCGGTTTTATCCTGAGCGAGATGTATTTTGCTCTTGAGCGCCGGATGCTTTTCGATTCTAAGCCCGGCATTCTCGAAAGCCGATTCCGATATGTCAAAACCGAACACATCCATCCCGAGCGAGGCGTAGAGCAAAAGCATATCTCCGGAGCCAAACCCTAATTCAAGGCACGTCTTGCCGGGAGAGACTCTTTATTGAGTACCCTTTTGACCAGGTCCTTTCGCAACTTGTATCTGGGCATCGGCAGCCAGTTGTCTTCCATTCGATCAGCCCCTTTCCCGCTCACCGGCCAATTCGAGAATCTTATCGCGGCCAGCGCCGCTAGGATCACCCATTTTCACGAAGTGCACGTTCTTTTTCCCTCACCGTGAAAAGTTCCCTATTGGCGGGGTTGTCCCCGAAGATTACCGGCTTGTCCATGGCCAGGTAGGAATAGGCCTTTCCGGGAATAACCCTGGCGCCCTTTTTAACAGCCGCATTGAAATGACCTGCAAGACACACGTCCGACATTGCGATGTAATCGGCTATTTTAGTCTGAGGAAGCCACCGTGCGGCAAACCGGACATTCTTCAGTTTGGAGTACAGATCGAGGTTTCCTATTTTCTCACAGGGACCGACCAAAATAAAAACTATGTTCCCATGCTCTTTCAGAATTCGCGCCGATTCCAAAATAATCTCCACTCCCTGGAGAGGATTCATTGCGCCAAAGAAAAAGACGACGAATTTGCCCCTCAGCTCAACAGGCCTCTCCACATTGCGCGGATAATAGATTTGTTTATCCGCTTCCAGATAAACAACCGTCATTTTATCCGAATCGACCCCGAACGTCCGTGAAAAATAAGCGGCATGCTCGCGCGTATCTACGATAACATGATCGGCACAGGCAAGAGCATTTCTGTCGAGCATTTTCAATACCCGGGACAGGGGGTTCCGTGGAGACAGCATCCGCCGGTCATGAACGAGCGTATCGTAGAGGGATATGAAAAAATCTATTATCAGCACTTTCTTTCGAAACCGGAATTGAATAACAGGGGCTATAAGCTGGGGGATTCCGCCGATGAAAATCACATCGTAGTTTTTGACATTCGCGGCAACCACCTTTAAATTGATCGACAAAATACGCATGATTCCGGTTGGACTAACTCCATGCATATCCGCAGGAGCTATTATGTCCAAATGCTGCGCTGAATTTCGCAGAATGTTTATTTCCTGCCTGTTTCTTATATAATCGGCATCCGAAGGTGTTATGAAAAGCACTCTTTTCCCGTTAATGGTTTTCAGCAAATCTGAAAAATCCATTCCATCCCCCTCCTGGGCTAAGCGTTCACTCCCCGGCCGGGACACTGCCGGGGCAGGCTGCGGGGCACAGAGGACACGGAGAACATGGGAATTCGGATCGTCCTTTTCCTCTGCATCTCTGCTTCGAAAAGTTTACTGGATTCCTGGCCCAAGAGCGCCGCCGGAATGACGAAATGTGGGTCCTGCACCTTTTCATGTTTTTAGGTATCCCAGTGGGCCATGAGTTGCTGTGGTGAAGAGGTTCTGCCAACGGATGAATGTCCGCTTTGCCGTTTTCGCTATTACGCTGTTTCGCTAAACATGACAAGAATTGTCAGCCTCCCCGGAAGCAAATCCTTTCGAGACCGGATACACCATAGAAGCCGGTGAGGAATAGATAGCCCAACACCAATGGAACCGCATACTTTTTGTACTTCATCATTTTTCCGTCCCCCAAAGACATCCCGCCCCCATCGCTGCCTGTATAAACCGTTTCAACAGAACTCTATCAACCTTGCCGTTTTTTGTCACAAGTAAAGACAAGATTTGTCAGCCGGTACATGGATTAATACCGGGCGGCAAATCACTCATCGCCCTTTCCAGCCTGCCAATACCTTTGGAATCAGCATCCAGGGCCGGTTCAGATAGATTCAGCAAATTTTTCAGAAAAGTCAGGATCGAGGCATCAATTTTGCTCATCCTACTTCGCAACACGGACGAAAAAAACGCTTAAGCAACAGAGGAGGATTGACGATAGTTTCTAGTACCGGAGGCACCATATTAACATTATCAAATCAACACCTACAATGGAGAGAACAATGTTTATCAGAATGAGAGAGAGTAAAGGTTTTACACTGGTGGAACTCATGATCGTCGTTGCCATCATCGGCATCCTGGCTGCGGTCGCGGTCCCGTACTATCAAAAGTATATTCAGAAATCGCGCATGACCAGCAAGGTTATCCCCGGAATTCACTCAATCCAAACCGACCTGGCGACTTACTTCAGCTTTCAGCAGAATTTCCCTGGCGCTGGTAATACCTTGAATAACATGTACACTGATGCCAACACCCATTGTTTTACCCCGACTGTAGCTACCGCCGCCGGCGCCACTTCTAACTTCAAAATCACCTTCACAATCGCTACTGGGTCCTGCACGGAAGCTCTCGTCCTGGCTGGCCAGACTTTTACCGCAACGCCGATTCTTGGAAACAATGCGCAAGTAATTACCGGCTGGACTTTTGGTGGCTCGCTTGCCTCAAACATGGGCTTGGCGGGCGCACAATAAAATCTGCTGCAAGCAAAAGAAGACCGAATGGAAACGAGAGACTGGGCTTAACGTACACATATAGCCCAGTCCCTCGTTTCATGAGGTCATCTTGCATAAATCCCTTCACGCGCGCCCTTTTGGAGACCTCAATAACGGGGTAATCCTCAAGTTCTGCCGCCGGACCCCTATAGTTTGACATTTCCGGGAATGTACGAATGGTTTGCCCGATGGATCGCTTAAGGTACCGTGGAAATGGTCAGGCCCTCATCCCGTCATTCCGGCGACCTTTTTTGGGCCGGAATCCAGGTTTTTCGGATCACATGCAGCTCAAAGCATTTTAAAGACATACCGCGATCTCTGCCGCTTTTCGTCACTGGTAGTGACAAGAATTGTTAGCAGGTGGGACGTTTAGTTGCAGGCAGCAGTACCCGTCACTGCCGCTATGTCGCTTCTGCACAACGAGAATTCAACCCCAGATTAGATTTACATATATTCAAAAAACATTTCAGGAAAGTCCAAATCGAGGCACCATTTTTGCTTCACCTTTCCCGCAACACAACACCGGCAAAAAAAGGCTTAAAGCGGCAGGAGGCGATTGACGATACTTTCATAAGAACGCGGAGAAACCCAAGTAGGAAACATTTTCCTATAAAACCAGAAAAACACCCAACCAAGGAGAAGACAATGTTTATCAAGAATGAGAGAGAGCAAAGGTTTTACACTGGTGGAACTTATGATCGTCGTTGCCATCATCGGCATCCTGGCTGCGGTCGCGGTCCCGTACTATCAAAAGTATATTCAGAAATCGCGCCTGACCAGCAAGGTTATCCCCGGAATTCACTCAATTCAAACCGACCTGGCGACTTACTTCAGCTTTCAGCAGACTTTCCCTGGCGCTGGTAATACCTTGAATACACATGTACAGTGATGCCAACACCCATTGTTTTACCCCGACTGTAGCTACCGCCGCCGGCGCCACTTCTAACTTCAAAATCACCTTCACAATCGCTACTGGGTACCTGCACGGAGCTCAATTCCCTGGCTGGCCAGACTTTTACCGCAAAGCCGATTCTTGGAAACAATGCGACAAGTAATTACCGGCTGGACTTTTGGTGGCTCGCTTGCCTCAAACATGGGCTTGGCGGGCGCACAATAAATCTGCTGCAAGCAAAAGAAGACCGAGCACAAAGAATGCCGGTATGATACCGGCATTCTTTGTATTTTCTATTCTTTCCATTTTTCTGCCCGGGCAATTGGGTGAAAGGACAGGTATGCGGGCGAAAAAAGCGCTGCCTTACATTCTTGCCTTTTTCATCGTTTTGATGATTTTTTCCGCTTACTCGAACACTTTCACCTCGCCGCCTTTCCTCGACGATTTTCAATCATTCATATATGAAAAAGCCCTCTATCTGGATTCCGTCTCGGTTTCGAGCATTCTTTCGCTTTCTCAGTCAAAATTCGGCTGGACGCGGTTTCTGCCCGTAGTCACCCTGGCGCTCAATCACTCTCTGGGTCACAGCAAACTCATTTATTTTCATGCCGTGAATCTGCTGATCCACTTGCTGGCGTTCGTTGCAGTCTTTTGGTTCTTCAGGCAGGTTCTGGCAGCCGGAAAGAACAGAGGCGCAGAAGGTCCAACTCCATGAAATTGCGGGCTTTTTCCCGCTGTGCGTCGCCGCCATATGGGCTTTGAGCCCTAGTTCAGACAAGCGCCGTAACATACCTCGTTCAGCGCATGGCTTCCATGCAGGCGCTCTTTTTTACCCTGAGCGTGGCGTGCTTCATAAAGGCGCGCCTTCTTTCCGGGAAAAAGACGCGGAGCGCCATCTTTTTCTACTTTCTTTGCGCGCTTAGCCGCTGTCTGCAGCTTCCTTTCAAAGGAAAACTCGGCGGTCCTGCCGGTTGCGCTGGCCATAACCGATATCTGGTTTTTCGATTCCGCCTGGCTGAAAAAAGCTTGGGCACTGTGCCGGAAAACCGGCTGGAAAGTCCGCGCGGCAGCCGTTGCCGCGCTGCTTTCATCCTCCTTTTATGCCTTCACGGTGGTACTGCCTAAACTTCTCAGCGGCTACGCCAAGAGGGATTTCAACCTGGTTGAACGCCTGCTCACGGAAGGACGGGTAGTCGTATGGTACATGTCGCTCCTGCTCTGGCCGAACCCGGCCCGGCTCTCGATGGAACATGAATTTGAGATTTCCACTTCGCTTTTCAGCCCTTTTACGACCCTTCCTTCTCTGCTTCTGATCGGCGCCCTCATTTTCCTCGCGATCAGGTTCCGAAGGCGATTTCCTGTGATCACATTCGGAATCGCCTGGTTCTTTTTGAATCTCGTAATCGAATCGACGATCATTCCACTGGAACTGGTCTTCGAACACAGGCTCTACCTGCCCTCGATAGGTTTTTATCTTTCGGTGGCGGCGCTTCTTGTGACTCTTTTCCGGCGGGCCGCGCGCCGGCTCTCCGAAGCCGAATTCGCAAAGGCCGCCTGCTCATGCCCTTCTCATTGGCGCCGCGTGCCTTGCCCTTCTGACATTCTCCCGGAACGGCGCTTGGGAAAACACGGTCACGATCCATTACGATTCCGTAGCAAAAGCTCCCAACAGTCCGCGGGCAAATGCCGACTATCGCCAACACCCTTTGCGAGGCCGACCGGTACGAGGACGCTATAAAATATGCCGAGAAAGCAATTGAACTCGGAAGAAAGGGACGCGAGGCCGATGTCCTGGCCCAGAACGCCATAACCATAGCCCTTATAAAACTGGGGAGAACAGACGAAGCGATCGAACGCGACGAAGAGTTTTTAAAAGATAAGGTCGACGTGAGTCGATGCAGGCGCCCTTCCGAATCTTATGCCTGAACCTGGCCCAGGCCTACATTATCGCAAAGAAGCCCGAAGAGGCATACAGATGGACGCTCGAAGCGCTCAAGTACGTGCAACTGACCGATAATTCCTTTTACAAGAAGAGCCTGGTTGCAATGACCGCAATGGCAATCCTTTCCGAGTTCGGCCCGCAGGAGCGTCGACCTGAACCATGACGGCAGTCCTCGACCCGGGAGACCTGCCGCCTGCACTCTGGGTCGCCAAAGAATTCAAAAAACATGGCGAAGCGCAATATGCCCGTGAGATAATCGAGCGGGAGTATGCAAAGGACCCCGGTGATCCGCACCTGAAGTCAGAAATTGAAAACTTCCAAAGAAGAAGATGCCCAAAATAGCGCTCAAAAGGAAAAATGGAACTCATTCCAAAAATATGTGCGAAATCCTTTTTCCAGATTCAATTTCGACATGGCTGTGGCATTTTTAGTGCAAGAGAAACATTTGCCGAAGTTTTTCCAGGCACCTCGGGGAAAATCGCCTGGATGCCGCCCTGCAAATTTTTCCCGGTTCTCGTGACGCCCGGCTGCTCAAAGGATGGTATGCTTATACCAGAGATGACGCGGGACACGCCGTGGAAGCGGCAAGAAAAGTGCTGAACGGCGACCCGGAAAACTCGAACGCATGGCTGGCGCTCGGATTCTTTTCATCCAAGGCGGGAGATACAGAAGGAGCTGTCAGCGGCTTTCGAAAAGGTAATCGAGCTTTATCCCGGCTATCCGAAGCGAGCTCTCGTGGAAGAGTTCTGCAAGCAGTTGAGCGCGGGAAGATCAATCGAATCCGCTTCGAACCGGCAATGAAAAGGTCGAAATCTTATTGGAAATTGTTTGATCTGGCCAAAAAATAGTGTATTGATATTACGATGTTTGTCAGGGCATTGACAGGATTTTATCCACAGAGACTGGGGGGAGCTCATGAAAGCGCCTCTTGGGAGAAGAGCAATCGCACGCCATTTTTATCTTATCGTTGTCCTGCTGCTTGCAGCGGCGGCTTTGAATTTTTCCATTTCAGCAGCCCAGGAGCAGGCCCGGCAGAGCACTGACCAGGCCGCCTCCAATCCGTCTGCTGTTTCTGAGGGAGGCGCACAGCAGGCTACGGATCAAACGACTGTGCCGCAGGCGCCCGATGTGTCTGCACCCCAGCCCCGGGGCCGCTTCAATGAATTGTTCTCCGGAATACGCACTTCTGGTACATAAAACGGCCTCAGCCCTGATGACCCCCGATTTTACCTTTGTGTCGGTAAAGGCGCTCGATCCATTTGTCCCTTTCGTCAATTTGGAAACGACAGCCCAGGGCCAAAGAGGGGGATGATTCGCAGGCCGGATTTCCATTGACGCCTTTGCAAAAAATGACCATGAGTGAAATCGAAAGAGGACTCAAGGCGATTACCTGGGGTCAGCTCGGCAGCAAGGCGGTAATCGAGGATTCCACCGGCAGGGGGTATATAGTCAGTGTCGGAACGCCGGCCGGAGAGCACGGCGGAGTCATCACGCAGATCTTTAGCGATCGTCTTGTAATTCAGCAGGAAGTCTATGACAGGCTTCAAGAAAGAGATCCCCGAGGGAGTTCACTGTAAAGCTGGCTAAAAAGACCGAAAATAAATAACTTAGACAGGATTAGCAGGATCTACAGGATTAAAAACAAACTGTTTTGCAAGGTCCGCGCGACATTCTTTTGCTCTTAACCCTGTAAATCCTGTTAAATCCGTTAAAATCTTTTTTGGCCCTTACTTTTTTCTCATGAGCGAGACCAGCAGCATTACCGCGCCCGTAGAAATGGCGGCGTCGGCCACATTGAAGGCCGGCCAGTGCCATTTTCCCACGTAGATATCCAGAAAATCGACGACTTCGCCGCTTAATCTAATCCGGTCGATCAGGTTCCCCATTGCCCCGCCGGCAATGCATACGTATGCGATTCGGGTCCAGTTATCCTTTTTACCCGTTTTGCCGTAAGCGTAGGCTATTGCGGCTACCACCACCACTGTCAGGCCAATGAAGAGATACTTCTTCCACGGATATCCCGAACCGGCAAAAACGCTGAAAGCCCCCCCGAATTATGAACATGAACCAGGTTAAAAAACCCGGGGATTACATTGATCCCGGTGTTCAGGGGAATATCGCAGACGATGTAGTATTTCGAAAGCTGATCGAGTGCGGCCAGGACGCTTGCCAGGATAAAAAATAGTGCTGTTCCCTTGATTTTTGAATTGGCCATCTCAAGTTCCTTTTTTGGACCTTTGTCCTTAATCCCGTTTGGAGGCATAGTTATCACTTTTTGATTGGAATTTTCATCCAAAACTTTTACTTTCCCTCTCATTCGATCTATTTGATCTTATTTAATCCAGAAGAAATTATTTCATAACCAAAAGGCAGGAGGAGGAAGATGAAAGAAATTGTCAAAGGTGTGCTGCTTTCAGGACTCATTTTAGGGGTGGCCCTTACCGGATGTTCCCGAAAGATTGCCGAATCTGAAGTTACACAGGCGGTCGCCGTTATGAACCCTACGGAAGGCAGCAAAGTACATGGGGTTGTGAGCTTTAAAAAGGACGCAGGCGGGGTTCGAATCATGGCAAGCATTGAGGGCCTGTCACCTGGTCCGCACGGGTTCCACATTCACGAGTTTGGAAACTGCACTTCGCCCGACGCAAATTCCGCAGGCGGTCACTTCAATCCCACTGATATGCCCCACGCAGGACCTAATTCCAAAATGCGTCACGTCGGCGATCTGGGCAACATCGAAGCAGACAAAAACGGCGTGGCCACACTTGAAGTAACAGATAATCTCATCAAGCTCGCAGGGCCGGAATCGATAATAGGCCGTTCGGTAATCGTTCATGCCGGGGCCGATGATTTCAAAACCCAACCGACGGGCGGATCAGGCGCGCGAGCAGCTTGCGGCGTCATCGGAATTGTGAAGTGAGTCGAACGCTTAATAATGGGTGAGTTGGTTAAATGGTGAATGGGTGAATGGGGAGAGGTGGGTTTTTCCACTCACCTGCTCACCCACTCACCTATTTTTACTCTTGGGGTTTTAGCAACTGCACGACGGGGAGCAGCCACCCCCGCCCCCGCCGGCGCCTGCAATCGGGATTTCCGATGCCACCCGGAAGCCGGAACCCATCCCGTAGGATACATAATCGACTGTAATATCCTTGGTCTTCTCGTGAAGGTCCTTATCGACCAGCATGGTAAAGCCGTTCAGCTTATATACGTCATCATTTTCTTTTGGTTCATCCAGAACCATTGCAAGGGATGGACCCGCTCAGCCACCGGTCTGGAGGAATATCCGGATCGGAGTGATCTGCTTTTCCTTGAAATAATCCTGCAAAACAGTTTCGGCTTTCTCTGACATGTGAATCATTAAACAAATCTCCTTTCGGTAACAGCATCCTTCCCATATCCGCACTACTATTTCGATATGAGAAGCGAACCTGCCTTAGCTCGGGCGCAGAGTCCGCTGGACAAGTCCACTTGAGCCCAAAACAACTCGAACTGACAAACACAACATAACTATTTTATCCCGGAAAGATACTAAAACACCTGCAAAAAAATGAAAAGGAGAAACTGTGCAAGGTAAATCTGTTTGGTAAACGGTGATGCTTTCTTTCGTGCTACCTTTCGTCTTTTATCAACATTACGATTGCGAATATAAGCCCCCCTACGGCGGCAATGAGGAAAGAAATTATCGCCAGCCCTGGATAGCCGAGAATCGTGAACCGTGGGGTTTCCACACGCATTAGTATGGCTGCCCCGATAATGATGGCCGCTATTATAATCCCGATCGCAATGCGGTTGGCGATCTTTTGGAACATCCTCATGAGGTATTTTTCATCAATAGCATTGACGCCGACCCTGAAATCGTTGTCGGCGAAGATGTCGATTATCTTTCTGAGCTTTTGAGGGAAATTTTCAGCCAGTTCTTCCGACTCCATGGCCATTTTATAGAGGGTGGCGCTCGACAGCCTCTTTAAAAGCCTTTGCCTGAGGAGTTTTCCGGCATGCCTGCGGATAGCCGCGTTCGGATCGAAGGCCGGGTCCAGAGTTCGGCCGATGTTGTCGAGATTTAGCATGCATTTTCCGAGCATCGCCAGTTCGGCCGGGAAACGAAAACCGTTGGTTCCCGCCACCTTGAGCACCTCCAGGATGACCCGGCCGATATCCATCTGCCCGATTCTAATTCTCTGCCAGCGCGTTATGAATTCCTGCACCTGTTTGCCAAAGGCCTGCTCGTCGAAAGCAGGGGTCTTTTCACCGATTTCAATCGCATACTGGACGGCCTCATCGGTTTTGCCCTCGCTTATGGCCAGGGTGAACCTGAGAAGCTTTTTTTGCATACCGCCGGAGATGCGGGCGGCCATACCCAGATCTATCAATGCCAGACGCCCATCGTCTGTCAGGAACACATTTCCGGGGTGCGGATCGGCGTGGTAGAACCCATCGATAAGGATTTGCTTGAGGTACGCACTGAACAGCTCATCGGCAAGTTCATGCCCGTTGATTTCAGGCCTGCCAAGGGGATGCATGCTTGTAATCTTTTGCCCTCGGATATGTTCCATGGTGAGCACTTTCGAGGTGGTATAGGCATGGACGGGCAACGGCACCACAATTTTCTCGTATTCTTCAAGGTTCTCCGAAAGTATCACCAGGTTCTGAGCTTCCTCCTTGAAATCGAGTTCCCGGACAAGCGCTTTTCGGAATTCCTCGATGGTCTCCTGGAGCATAAACCTCTTCGCCATGTCGATATGCCTGTCCAGAAATCCGGCCAACTCGAGGAGCACATCGAGGTCCAGGGCTATCTGATCGCGGATGCCGGGCCTTTGGACCTTTACGGCCACGGAGCGCCCGTCAAGAAGGATAGCCCGGTGGACCTGCGACAGGGAAGCGGCGGCAAGAGGCGTCTTGTCGAAAAAGGAAAACAGCCTGGCTACGGGCAGCCCCAGCTCGGAAGCAATAATTGATTCGACCTTCTCATAAGAAAAATATTCGGCTCTGTCCTGAAGGCGAGAGAGGGCTTCAATATATTGGGGCTCCAGCAGATCGGAGCGGGTGGAGAGGAACTGCCCCAGTTTTACGTATGTGGGACCCATCTTCTCCAGATCTTTGGGAAGCTCTTCCGCCCCGGGGCTGACCCTTTCGGCAACAGGGTGCTCATCGAGCACTTTTTCAAGCCCGGCCCGAAAAAATATATCTGAGCGCCCGTACTTGATCAGAAATCCGGCAAGTTCCCTGTAACGTTTCAAATGTCTGGCATCTAGAGAGAGGCTCATTTGGTTTTACAGTTTCTGAATTGCCACTGCCGAAAAATCCTTTCGCCACAGGCCCCCCTCGCTATGGGAACGTCAGACAAAATTAATGCCTCTGTCGTTGAAAATAAATAGATTACATTGTGCACCCAAGCCTACACCGTGTCTCTGGTAAATCCAGCGGACCGCGATTCACTTATGCAGCGTTCTTCGTCGGGCGTAAGCTCAACCCCGACGTGATGGTTCTGCACCAGCGTCCACCCGAAATAGCCCGCGCAGATTGTCAAAATTACGCCTAACAGAGGAAAAATAACGATCCCCCTGGCAACCGGGAGAACAGCATTCCACTGGCCGGCATTTAGAATCAAACAGGTTATGAACAACAGGAGTGAAACAATATTGAGCAACATATGTTTTGCGCCGGTATCCTTCGCAGCCGACCCGTACGGAATGCCGAAGGCCCAGTCGATAAACCCGAAAGTGGCCGCCACCAGCGCCATCGCAACTCCGGC
This sequence comes from uncultured delta proteobacterium, assembly GCA_963725365.1. GTDB lineage: Bacteria > Desulfobacterota > Syntrophobacteria > Syntrophobacterales > Syntrophobacteraceae > SbD1. The sequence continues at coordinate 24,038 of CAVRZU010000064.1, forward strand.
GAAGTTTGCCGCAAGACCTACCCAAAACCAAAACGGGTCCCCGGAAATGCTGTATATAATGAACGCGATCAGGGTCGAGACGTAGAAGGCGATCGGGAAATTCACCAGCATGGGATGAACAGGGTGTCCCATGATTTTAACTTTGCTGTACATCGAAGTACCCTCCCTGGATGTTTAACGTTTACACTGTCCCGTTGACGGCAGGGACAGCCAAGTCCCTTTAATTTAAGGTAATGACATGTAGGCTATTGTAAACGAAGGGGGGTTGCGGGCTTAAATAAGGGCGGAGCGATTAAGCCCCGGAAATCGGTTGTACGGCTCTCCAACTGCAGAGATCGTCGTTTTGAAAAACTTGCCGAGCCGTTGCTCATGTGCTCAATGCACAGTCGGACCATTACTTCTTCAGACCGCTGCCGCCTCAAAGGCGACTCTAAGCTGTTCTGATTTAGCGACAGAAAAATTGAGAAACCAATCTTCTCACGGCGATCTGCCCCTCTGCTTTCCTTTTGCGCAAAGCTGCTTAAATTACAAAGCAAATATCTGTAATTCGAATGGATTAGCCAAAATAGGAGAATAACTATTGGAGGTCTGCAATGACGGGATCGGAAGTACTTCGGGAAAATCTGGCTGATATGCTGGGCGTCGAACAACTTGCCCTTCAACGCATCGAGCGCCAGGTCCGCGATGAACGACTAAGGAAGTTTAACAATGCCCTGGAAGCGCTTCAAAGAATCGATGCGGCGCTGACAACGCATGTAGCCGAACTTGAACGAAATCTGTCGACACTCGATGGGAATTTTGAAGCCAGGCTGAAGAAGGCGGCAACATCGGTTGTGGGATCTTTTGCGAACATCTATGGAAAACTTAGATCAAATGAGCCGGTTTCAAGAAATCTCAGGGACGATTACACTTTGCTCAATATGGCGGTCATCAGCTACGGGATGCTGCAAACGACGGCGCTGGCCCTCGATGAAACCCAAATCGCGTCGATGGCCCAACGGCACATGACCGATCTTACTCCCTTTATCGTGGAATTGAGCGATATCATTCCATTTGTCCTTGCAGGTGAGCTTGCAGCCGGGGGTAAGATCGAAGACGCCACCGTAGCGCAGCAGGCCGCTGCCCAGTACCGTCAGGCATGGAGCCGCGATGTGACGATGAGAATCTGATGGTCTGTCGGTCTGGGCAAGAAGAGCGTGGTCACGAAGAACACGAAGGGAAATCATTGAAAGAAACGAGTAGGGGACGTTTGTAAACTGGGATATACTGGATATGCGCCCGGCAGGGGACCTTGTGAGGTTTCCGGGGCGCATATGCCATTTGGACAGTTTTCAACAGTTTTCAGTTGTTAGTTTTCAGTTTTGAGTTAACTAACTCGAAACTCAAAACTCTTTTGAGGGTCCCGATGCACCTTTTTGCGGAACAGAAGATATTCGCAGTTGGCGACATCCACGGCTGCAATCGAAAGCTCACCTCTCTTATCGAGCGTTTGCCCATCGATCCGGATAAGGATTACCTGGTTTTTCTCGGGGACTACATTAACAGGGGAACCGGATCGCGTGAGGTGATCGATTATCTTCTGAAGACAGGGGCAAAGGTTCAAAACATGGTTTTCCTGATGGGAAATCACGAACATGCTTTGCTGGAGTATTCCCGCACGGGCAATCTCGATTACCTGAGAACGCTTCGGTCCATCGGGGTGGAGGATACCCTCACCAGCTACTCGAACGCCCCGGTTCGATCCCTGGGGGATTTATCCTTTATGCCGGTCGAACATATCCGTTTTCTAGAAAGGCTCCAGCCACACTTCAGGCTGGGCGGCTATCTTTTTGTCCACGCGGGGACTATACCCGGAGAGGACCTCGAGCACTGCCCGCTGGATCGTCTCCTGAGCGTGCGGGACATATTTTTACAAGACGAAGGCACTTCAAGCGAGGTCACCGTCTTTGGCCACACCCCTTTCGAGACGCCTTTCGTTGCGCCAGGCAAGATCGGCATCGACACGGGGGCGGCCTACGGAAACATGCTCACGGCCGTAGAACTGCCCAGGATGCGTTTCTATCACTCCTGACCCACTGTGGTCAGCGCATAATCGCCATCCATAAACGCACGCGCCACTTTTTTGTGGACGGTGCCGTCGCGCATGGTCGCATCGAGCAGCCTGCTAAATCCGAGCAGCCTTCCCAGCATGACAAGCCGGTCCTCGGTTTCAGACTGCTGTGTTTCCAGGATGGACGCAGTCACCAGGTCGCCCCGTTGGTCTACAAAAAAATTGTTCGCTTCGAGCACCTCGGTTATGAACAGCGCACGCCGCTCACGCTGCACAGCGGTCGTCCCGCCTCCCTTGAACCTGAAACGGATATGGTTCTCTCTCGGATTTGATCCGCAAACCGCGTCAACCATGGCGAAATGATAGTCAACGCGTGCGTTCAGATTCAGATAATCCCGTGTAATCAAGGCGTAGTTCTGCTGGCCGATGGGCCTGGCGCTGCCCGAGTCAAACATGGATCGGGACATGAGCCCGGAAACCATGGCTGCGGGGGGCGGCAGGTTCCACCTGAGCCCCGGCGTCAGTATCCCCTTCCAGAGCGCCAGCATGGGGAGCGACAGGATGTCTTCAAGCCGGACCCTGAACTTATTACTTTCCGAAGCGATACCGCCGCCCAGGTCGATAATCAGGAAATGCAGCGGTACGGCGCCCTCGAGTCGCCGCACCAGCACCTCCGCCGACTCCAGGATGTCGTCTCCGGTCTGGAACATTGCCAGGACAGCCATTTCATGGCTATAGCGGATCAGATCATGCACAGAGCGGCACTCCTGTATGGAAAACGTTGGCCCGTATGCGTCGGTCAGATTCAAAGGCTCGATCAACTGTCTGAGCCGGGCTGCCTCGGGACGTGAGGCGACATTGCGCCCGGCCCTGCGGGTTTGCGAGCCGCTTTCCATATTAGCGTTGCCAACCCGTTGGGCGGCCGACCAGGCCTCCTCGGGGGCCTTGAAGACCATGGCCATGTCCGCGTCCAGGATAACCCATTGGCCGTCCCGAAGCGTTTGCGGTTGCCTTACCGGCCCCGGTCATCATCGGACGGGAGTACTCCCGAGCCGTTACGGCCAGGTGATCGGCAGGGTTGCCCAAATCCACAACCACGCCTTCGAATTCCGGGACGAAGCCTGCGGCATCCGACATACTCTGTGGAAGCACCAGGATACCCGGCTCTCGCGAAGGATCTTTACGCCAGTCCTCAAAATCACGGGTCGAATGAACTACTTTGACCTTGCCCACGCACCGGCCCGGCGAGGCGCATACCCCTCCTCTAAGAAGGACTTCGCCCCGCGCAGCCTCCGCTGCCTGCCTGCTTTTGAGGGCAAGCCGGATATCCCTTGACTGCAGGATCACAAGCTCGCCTTCCTGCGAAAATGCCCATTCGATATCCTGCGGTTTTCCGATCAGGCTTTCGATCCGGCGGCCGATGCTAACGAGGGAGTGGACCCGGTCTTCGGAAAGCACGGGGAGGACCCGTTCATTTTCGGGCAGCTCCCGCTCCTCGATGCCTCCATTAAACCCGGGATCAGCGCGGTGGGTCTTATTGGCAACTTGCGCCCAATCCGTTATCGGGCCTGCGTCTGTTGGTTCCCTCGAGGGCCGGTAGAGATCCGCCGGAGCGCTCCCGCTCACGGCCGTTATTCCCAGCCCGGGAACGGCGCTGATAAGCATCCGCCCGTTTTCCGGGTCTGCCGGATCTATAGTGAACAGTATCCCTGCCGACTCTGCCCGGATCATCCGCTGACATAAAACGGCCATGTCGTGCCTGGCCAGGGACAGTCCGGCGTGAAGGCGGTAGGAAATCGCCCCGGGGCTGTAGTTGCTTGCAATCACTTCCCTTAACGCGTCCTTCAATCCATCGAATGAAATCACGTTAAGTATGCTCTTGAACTGACCGGCAAAGGAGTGTTCAATCCGGTCTTCGACCGAAGCGCTGCTGCGCACGGATATGGCCGTTTGCCCCGAACCGGTGAGCCGTTCGTAAGCGCACCGAAGCTCCTGTTCGAAGTCTTGCGGAAAAACCGCGTCGAGAATGCGGAGGCGAATCTCTTCTGCGTCAGCCTCGAAGTCCGTGCCTCGGTTGTACCCGGCCTCCAGTCTTTGCGCCCTCTGCCGAATAAAAAGATCGAGACCGTTGGCCGCCAGTATTCCCTCGCAGGAGTTCGACGTAACGGCAAAACCGTCAGGAACGGGAAAGCCGGCCTTGCGCAACTGGGCCAGACCGGCAGCCTTGCCTCCGACCTCTTCCCGCAGATCTGCTGCCGGATGATCCAGGAAAATAAAAGCAGGCGCATGGGACTGGACCGCCATGATGGCGTCCAGTTCGTTGCGGATAGCGCCCGCAAGGCTGTGATGCGTTTCATAAAGTCTTTGGTGACGGTCCCCGCTCAGCCTGTTCAGACCGTTGACAAGCTCGTAGGTGACGCTTAGAAGCTCCTCGGCTATCTCCGGCATTTCGGAACTCCCGGACCTCAATGACAGGTCAAGCGACCTCATCAGATCCAGCGAGTACTCATTATTGGCAAGGAGAATGCGGAAAGTGTGATACCGTACCTTGAGGTCGTCAAGGAATTTTGCCGCTCGAGCCAGCCGCCGCTCGCGCAATTTTTGAAACAATCGAGCGACGATGCTAGACACCGTTTTTCTCCTCCCTGCCTGCGCGGCCGGATTTTTCATTGAATAGCCTGGCGAATTGCTCAATTTTATCTTCCGAGTCCATCGCAAGATCAATCTGCCGGGTAAATCCCGTAAGCTCTCCCAGGACCCTTAATGCCGAGATTACCTCCCGGTTGTCCACCAGTTTGAGCTTTGCCAGAACGAGATCGCCTTTGATTCTCACCTTGAAGCCCAGTTGGTCCAGGATAGACCTTATGAGCTCAGCCCTGCGCCGCCGGTGATTCTCATCGGCAAAACCGCCTGCGAAACGAAAATAGACGTAATTTTGATTTATATTGCCGCAGAGATAGCTGTCGATAACACTGTAATGATAACCAAGCCGCAGGCCGACGTTCATGTAGTTTTCCGCCAGGATTGCGTGATTTCTGCCGGCGTATTCAGGCAGTTCCCTCATGGCCGAAAACGTACGGTCAAGCCCGGAGATTATTCCTCTGATGTTGAGGGGCCCCGGTTCCCGGTTCCAGACTTCCTTGAGGGTCAGCCCATTAAGGAATGCAAGGAACGGCTTTGAAATGACGTCATCGAATTCCACACAAGCCCCGGCCCCGGGGGACACCCCGCCGCCAATATCGAGTACGAACAGATCGATCGGCGTATCGATCCCGAGTTTGCGAACATACGGACTTTTCAGCCCGGCGCCGTGCTCCTGGATCTCGAGAAGTTCCTCTATGGATCTTTCGTGGGAAAAATGAATAATGTCGTGATAAGTACGGCAATTATCCACACAAAAATTACTGGACTCAGGATCGATGAGATCCAGGGGCAATATCCAGCGCAGCAGGCGGCGGAGTGTAACGTATTCCGGATCGCTCGGATACAGTTCCGTGCCGGTTGCCCGGGAGGCCAACAGAGGCTCGACTATCCCCCGGTAGACCCTCTTTTCCCCAGCGTCAACTGTGACTTCGGTCCCTTCAGGCAATCTCTGCATTGCCCCTGCGGCGCCAAAGATGGCGGGTATGCGCAGTTCTCTGGCTATTGTGGCCAAGTGCCCGATGGAGGCGCCGATTTCGGTCACTACAGCGGAAGCCCTGCTCATGATGGCGCTCAAACTGGGGTACGCATATCTGACAACGGCTACGGCGCCGTGGGGGAACAGATCCATTTCGCTTTCACGAACATGTACCACCGGACCGGCTGCAATACCCGTCTGGGCCGTCTCACCCCCGGCAAGCATCACCTCGGCGTCCTCGACCCAATTTCCCTCATCCCCCTCTTCGGAAAACGGCGCATCCAAATCGCTCTCCATCGAACCGTCAAGCTCGCCCGCCGCCCTCACATTCACTATAACCGGCCGCGCGGCGCCGCCCCTGACCCAATCGAGATCCTGGGGGCAGCCGGCAATCCGCTCAAAAGCCGAGGCGCATGCCGCAATGCCCCTGAGAAAAGAGGGACCAAGGAGGGCAGAACCTCTGTAGAGGCCTTTTGGCGTGATCGACAGGGGATGCACACCGGGGTAGATCCGCTCGTTGTAAGGTTTCGCTTTGATTTCCGATTCAACCGGATCGAATGGGTAGGTCCGGCGAAGCAAAAAGGTCTCCCTGCTGTCAGGCGCACCAACCGGCCAGGCCGTTATGCAAAATAGTCCTCCCGAAGGCGAATCGGGCGAAGTCACTAGAGAAATTGAGCCGGCAACCTGGGCGGGCACAACCTCATGGACCGCCAGGGCCACCGGAGCGGGATCGGGCCCTCGGATGAAGCCAAATATTTGTCCAAGGCCATTCGGCATGTTTCCAGGAGTTCATCGGAGCCAACGTTGGTAAACACCTGCGAGGGCAGCCGGACCGTCTCGGTACCGGTCTGGTTGTTTGCTGGACAAATTCTCACGCTAAGGGGAACCGGGCCTCCGCATCTTGCAAACAGCGACTCCACCTGGTGGTTAATCGCTTCTACCAATTCCGGGGGGAAATCAGCAACCTCGAGTGGCGCCGGTTTAGCAAAAATATCAAAATCCCCCCCGCTTGCGGGCATCATTTGCGAGCAGCCGTTCACCGTCACCGCAAAGCCGTCCGGGGCGGGAATGTCCAGGCGATTTCGCGCCTCGGCCAAACACACATTCAAGGCCCCCGCCAGAGGCTCCATTTCAAGGCCAAGGACTGAATACGGCAGGGCAAGACTCGACCCAAAAGGTCCCAGTCCCCCGGCAAGGATGTCATCCAGAACGCCTTTTACGCTTTGATACCTGTCGTAGAGAGCGACGTATCCGTTCTGCGACATGGCGTTCAGGCTGTAGACAACCTGGTATGCGAGACCGCTCAACTCTCGAACGGAGCTTTCAAGGAAGGCGCGGTCGAAAATGTACTCTCCGCCAAGGGCACGGTCCATTTCGGCCATTACTTCCAAGGCCCTGGTATTGTATTTCTGAATACGCTGGAATTTTGCAAACAGGGATCGGACCCATTCCAACCCCTGATCGGAGGCAGGCTTCTGTCGCCTGTGTGAGATGAACGGAAGGCGCATAGCAACTTTCATATACCATGGTAGCGCCGCCTTCCATGGCGGCGGCGTTCTTCGTTTCACGCAAAAGGGTCTTTATGTACGAACCACCATTCCTTACCCTTTCATCTCTTCCGATTTCCCTCCAGCCGACGGACAGTATCGATTATGTCGTTCAACTTGAACGGTTTGGCCACAAAATCGAATGCCCCTTTCCGGAATGATTCCCCGGCAGTTTCAGAGGTGGCAAATCCGGTTATGACTATAACGCCGGTATCGGGCGCAATCTCTTTTATCCGCTCCAGAAAATGCATTCCGTCCACGCCCTTCATCTTCAGGTCGGTAATGATGATATCGAACTTCTTTTCCTCTATCCTGGCCATGGCCGAAGCGCTGTCGGTAAAGGTTTCCACCTCGTAGCCCGCTTTTTGGAAAGCAGGTCTGAGCCTCTTGCACACGATAGGCTCATCATCCAGTATAAGAATCTGCGTCTTTTGTTGCGCAGCCGGCACATTGGGACGTCATCTCTCACCTCCGTAAGAGCATCAATTCTGCTGCATGAATTCGGCTAAATGCTGGCCGATCCGTTCGATCGCTGTATCATGCTGATATCGAGTTGGCGAGTATAGCCTATCAGGCCGCCCAGGACCTTCATTCTTGACGACCATCCGTGTCTCTGGACATTTTTTTAAGCCTGCCCACAATCAAATCTCCATGCACTTCGACACGGAAATCATAGCACTCCATCACTTCGGCTATAAACCTGGCCCGGCGCGAGCGGCGCTGGAGATCGGAAACACCCCCCAGAAACCGGAAATAAATGTAATTATCGTTCAGTGCGTCTCCAATGTAGGCGTCCAGGATGTTGAAGTGATAGCCGAGTCTGAGGTGGAGATTCATGTAGTCGTTCGATATCACGGCCAGGTTGCGGCCGACATCCTCGGGGCCGGCCAGCGACGAACTGAAAGTCCGTGTGAAGCTCGACATCAAGCTTCCCATGTCCACGGCAACCGGGGTTGGTTTCCCACATTCCGCTTTCCGAAAGCCCCTGCAGCATCGCTTTCATGGGTAGGATTCAATTTGCTCGACCGTCATGGACCGAGCCTCGGGAAGCGCGCTCGTGCCCTTGTCAATATCGATTATTACCAAACCCAGAGGAATGTCGGAATCCAGTCGTTTCGGGGTCCTGTCGTGATAGTTTCTGGTAATTTTCGCTCAGGTCTATGAGCCTCTCAACCGCTTTTTCATGAACGAACCGGGTGATGTCATGAAAGGTTCAGGCACCGGGCTGCCTTGAAAGACTCGCTGTGCGGGTCGACCAGATTGAGGGGGTTTACTTTTTTGAGTATCCTCTTGAGCAGCACGGTACTCATATGATTCCTCGAAGACCTCTTCCTGGGTGATCTCAAATTGGCTCAGTTCCTTGACCGTTCCTTCATAGACCACGTTCTGGATAGCATCCAGGGTCACCTCATCGCCCGTCTTGAGAACCTTGGTGGCCACCCCGGTATCCACCACCGTGGGGACCCGGTATTCGCGCGCCAAAGTGGCCATATGCCCGGTGGCCGAACCTATGTCGGTTAGTATGCCCCTGGCTTTGCGCATGATGCGCGAGTATTTGGGAGAGGTATAGCGAGCCACCAGGATCGCCCCGTAGGGGAAATCATTGAGGTCGTCATCCCCCTGGGCCACATAGACCTTTCCCGAAGCCACACCTCCCTGGACGACGGTGCCCTTTCCCGAGAAAAGCACCTGCGCCGAAAGGGGCGCATGATCGATATAGAGCCGATGGTGGTCCGGCTGGTTCGGCCTAACGTTAAGAGGCCTTGACTGGAGGATATAGAAATTGCCTTTGCT
>CAVRZU010000065.1:0-19167 GCA_963725365.1 uncultured delta proteobacterium
AAGCTGACAGGTTCGGAAATTTTAAAGACCGACGATCGCAGGACCCGCAGCCGGCTGATCGAGGCTGCCGGCATTGTATTCTCCGAGAAGGGCTTCGAAGGCGCCACGGCCAGGGAGATTTGCGACCTCGCCGGGATCAACACCGCAGCGGTTAATTATTATTTTGGCGGCAAGGAACATTTATATGTCGAGGTGTTGCGCGAGGCCCACCGCCGGCTGGTGAACTTCGGCGCGCTCAAGATCCTGGCCGAAAGCACACATGGCACGATCGAAAGTTTGGAGGGTTTTTTCATCGGCCTTCTTCATTCCATGCTCGATCCATCTCCGAACAAATGGATCGTAGGGGTAATTTTGCGCGAGGTGGCCTCACGCACCGAGGCGCTCGCTGAACTCGTCGAGCTCCAGATAAAGCCGACCTCCAGGTTGTTTCGCATTATCGTCGCTCGATTGATGGATCTGCCGATGGACCACGAGGCCGTAGTCCGCGGGACTTTGACTACGATAGCTCAATTTGTGTTCATCCTCATGAACGGACACGTTATTAAACTGATCTATCCCGACCTCGATCTCGAGGGCGAAGGCATCGACAGGATGGCGCAACATATTTGGCGCTTTACAGTAGCGGGACTCCGGGCGGTGGCGAGCGATATAGAGCGGGGTTAGCGTTAGTGAGGGGTGAGGGGTGAACGACATAGAGCGGGGGGAGTGTGGATGAGAGTTATTCTGAGGGGGGTTGCAGGGGAGGTATGCGCCCTGGTTGCGGTTTTGCTTATTCCCGGCTGTACGGTCGGACCCAATTACAACCTGCCGGCTGTGGCGACGGAGAACCGCTGGCAGGATGCAAAAGGCGCCGCTGCGCTCCAACCCGAGGATGTCCGCTGGTGGCGGGACCTCAATGACCCTCAGCTCGTAAGCTGCATCGAAAAAGGAATATCCGGCAATCAGAATATAAAGGAAGCGGAGGCCCGCGTCCGCGAGGCGAGGGCGCTGCGCGGAGTTGCAGCGGCCAGCCTGCTTCCGCAGGTGGGCAGCAGCGCGGTCTTCAACAAGACGCGGACAAGCTCCACGGCTGGCATCCTCAGCGAGTTGCCCGAAAATTTGAAGAGCCAGATAAATTTCGAGCAGGATTTTTACCAGGTTGGATTCGACGCCAGTTGGGAGATTGACATATTCGGCGGAAGGCGGCGCGAGGTGGAGGCCGCTTCGGCTCGCGCGCAGTCGAGCATAGAGAGCTACCGCGATATAATGATATCGGTGATCTCTGAAATTGCCAGAAATTACGTTGAACTGCGGGGCGCTCAACGGCAATTGGACATAGCGGAAAAAAACATCGACATTCAGGAGAAAACGCTTTCTCTTGTAAAGATCAGGTGGGACGCAAAGCTGGTTTCCGAACTCGAAGTGGAGCAAGCCCATGCGCAGCTGGAGCGAACACGGGGGAGTGTTCCGTCTTTGCGGGCATCGATTCATGAGAGCGCCTACCGGTTGGCGGTCCTAACGGGGCAGCCCCCCGATTCGCTCCTGGACGAGCTTCTGGCGACTTCTCCCATCCCCAATCCGCCGGATATCGTTCCAGTGGGTCTGCCTTCGGACCTGCTGCTGCGTAGGCCGGACCTCAGGCGTGCGGAAAATGATCTTAGGGCCGCTGTTTCCGATATAGGGGCATCCATGGCGGACCTCTACCCGCGCTTCTATCTCACAGGAACAGCCGAGCCGCAGAGCGCGAAATTCACCGATCTGTTTCGCGCCAACAGCTTTGCTTGGTCTTTTGGGCCCCAAATTTCCTGGCCGGTCTTGCAGGGGGGCAGGATACGGTCCAATATCGCCGCCACCGAAGCCAGGCGTGATGAGGCGCTGGCTCGGTACCGGCAGGCGGTGCTGACGGCTTTGCAGGAGGTTGAGACCTCGCTGGCGGGCTATGGCCAATATCAGGTCGAAAGAGAGCGGTTCTCACTTTCAGCCAAGTCTCAGTCGAGGGCCGTGGAATTGGCCAGGCAACGATATGAAAGAGGCATCAAGGATTTTCTCACTGTTCTCGATGCCGAAAGGCAACTCAGTGATGTTGAAAACAGCCTTGCCATGAGCGAAACCCGGGTTGTCCTGAATCTGATCGGTCTATACAAGGCCCTGGGCGGGGGGTGGCAGTTGTAGAAGGGGCCAATTTAGGAATTTAGGAATTAAAAACAAACTCCCAATTCACCAGTCTTTTTCAATTCCTCAATCCCTCAATCCTTCGTTCAGCATTTTTTAGTTGCAAAAGTAATGGGCATATGCTCATAATATGGCCGAGGTGAGAAAAATGGCCCGCCCTAAATGTTGCCGCAGAATCTGCCTGGAGCCGAACTGCAAGATCTTCAAACCTGCGGGAATCCCTCTTTTATCACTTGAAGAGGTGGTTTTGTTCGTAGATGAGTTCGAAGCCATCCGGTTGGCTGATCTGGAGCAGCTTTACCACGACCAGGCGGCGGAAATGATGAAGGTGTCCCGCCAGACTTTCGGAAGGATACTTGAATCGGCAAGGGGCAAGGTGGCGAAGGTTTTAACCAAGGGTCTCGCCCTTCGTATAGAGGGAGGCGAATTTGAGGTGACCGAAAAATAACAAGGAGATGAGCATGAAAATCTGTTTTCCCGTTGAAACGCTAAAGGGACTGGACAGCACAGTTTTCGAACATTTCGGATCAGCTCCCGGCTTTGTCATCGTGGATACCGATGCAAATACGGTTGAAGAAATAAGAAATGGCGACGAGCACCACGCTCATGGCATGTGCCAGCCGCTGCTGGCCCTTGGCGGCCGCTTGGTTGACGCGATTGCGGTCGGAGGCATAGGGATGGGTGCTTTGATGAAACTGAAGGCCCAGGGGGTAAGGGTGTTCCGGGCGGAACTCGGCACTGTAGGGCAAAACATCGGCTCAGTCCTGGGAAAAACCCTGCCTGAGTTCGATCCTGCCCTTACCTGTGGAGGACACGCCGGCGGCGGGTGTGCTCATTAACAAGCAATGAGGAAAAGAACAAAGAGGACATAACCATGAAAGAATACGTTATTTACCCTCTTGTGATCGGCGCCAATGAAACCGATCAGGGGATCATGACCTATCTTCGCGGCTATGGCAAACGGATCTGGATACCTATTTACTCTTTCCTGATAAAGGGAGGCGATGAGGTTATCCTCGTTGACACAGGGCTTGAGCAGTTTATGGTGCCCGACAGCGTGGGGCTGGAATACGGCTTGAAGATCCAGGAATTTGAAGAAGCCCTGGCAGATCATGGACTGCGGCCGGAGGACGTGGACCTCATAATTCACACTCATTTGCATAACGATCACTGCGAGAACGATCCAAAATGCACGCGGGCCAGGATCATCGTTCAAAAAGCCGAGTACGATTTCTTCCTTGACCCCCACCCCATAGATCATCGCTACTATCCCGACATCCTGGATGGTTTGAATGTCGAACTGGTGGAAGGCGATGTGGGCTTAAGGGATGGAATCGATGTCATCTTCACGCCCGGCCACACACCGGGAGGCCAGTCGATCTCCGTTCGCACATCCGGTGGAAGGGCAATCATCACCGGATTTTGCTGCAACGCCATGAACTTTCCTGCCAATGCTCCGAGCGTCCCCTCCGGGGTCCACACCGATGCAATTGCAGCCTATGACAGCGCTCAAAAAATCCGGGGCATGGCCGATATCCTCATCCCGTTGCATGACCTTTCCGTAGGAAAGGTCGGGCAAATACCCGGGAGGACCTAAACGGTGAGGCTAAAGGCGAAAGACTAAGGCGAAAGACTAAAGGCATTTCACCGTCGAGAACGCAGAGAATTCACAGAAAAATACTCTGGTTTTTTCTCGGCGAACTCTGCGCTCTCTGCGGTGAATGGTTTTGCATTTCCTTGATTGGGTAACTGCGGGATTAGAGGATTGGACAATGAGGGAATTTGAAACGATTTCAAAAGACTTGGCCGAGGCGTTGGGCCTTCAGTATGAACCGGTTGGGGTATACCTGTTTCGGGAAGGAGAGCCTGTTTCAGGGACTATTCATTTTTCCAACGAGAATCTCAAGAGCTATTGCCAGGCGGTAATGCTGGCCGGAAGCGGACGAGAGCTGCTGCTGACAGGCGAAAAAATGGGATGTAAGCTGGGTACGAGCGCGCTGGGATTTGAAGAAACCGATCGGTACCTCAATGAAGGTGTGCGCGAAAAATATGGAGCGGGGCTTTTCGGCACCGTGGAGGCCTCTGCCGAAACCATTTTGAAACCGAAAATGCTCGAAAAGGGGAAAACCCGCGCCGCGCTTATCGCTCCACTGTCCACGTTTGACGCCGTTCCTCAAGTAGTGGTGTTCACCGCCGACAGTGAACAGGTCATGTGGCTCATGTATGCGCTAAACTATGATAAAGGCGGCCGAATGGAGCTGCCACAATCGGGAGGAGCGCTGGGTTGCGCTGATATCACGGTGCTGCCCCTGCTGGAAAACGCTCCGAACGTGACCTTCCTTGGTTTGGGATGCCGCCTGAAATCTGGAATCAGTCCCGGCCATTTGATGATGGGCGTGCCCGGAGGGTCGCTGCAATCCTTGCACGAGCACATTATGGAGATGGCAAAACCTATAGCCATGCTGAAAAATGCCCGCTTGAAATAACTATTTGAATCTGTCGTCGGAAATGACGTGGCGAACCTCGCCGGCAGCCTTTTGAAGCCAGCCGATTCGCTCGACTTGGTGGTGATCGAATTCAGGCACATAGGGTTTTATATCCAGCAAAGGGGAGCCGTCCACTATATCCACGTTCTCAATATCCAGGATATTCTTGCGAACTGCGACCAGCCTCACTATGGAAAGTCCGACGGGATTTGGCCGCCTCGGCGCCCTGGTGGCAAAGACCCCTCTGGGGGTGGAATCAAGGAAGGGGACTATAGTCAAAGACGAGTCTTTAACCATGTGAAAGTGGTAGAGCAGGATGATATGGGAAAAGCCGTCGAGATCTTTTATCCCTTTGACGTACTCGGGGGAAATCTCCACTTCGCCGCGAACCCCGTAAGCCCCTGAGGGTTGGATGGGCATGCCTTCAATGTCTTTGAAGGGGCTTTTAATAAGGCCGATCGGCTTAAATTTAATAAAAGGTAACGGCATGAAGGCATTCCTGTTGTTATTATGCGGCCTGCTTGTTGGTGCGCATGCATATGCGGCGAATACAGGCTACCACGTGATCACTAGATTCCAACTCGGCGGCGAAGGCGGCTGGGACTACCTTACGGTGGATAGCGAGGCCGGGCGGCTCTACATTTCCCGCTCCACACACGTGATGGTGGTGGATCTCGAAACCGGCAAGCCGGCTGGAGATATTCCGGACACCCCGGGTGTTCACGGAATCGCCCTGGCTCCCGAGCTCAATCGAGGTTTTACCAGCAACGGACGGGCAGATACATCTACCATTTTCGATTTGAAAACCCTCAAAGTCATCGGCCAGGTCAAAACCGGCGCCAATCCCGACGCCATTGTGTACGATCCTTTCTCCGGACTGGTATTCACATTCAATGGCCGCAGCCAGGATGCAACCCTGTTCAATGCCGCCACCGGGGAAGTTGTTAAAACCCTTGCGCTCGGTGGTAAACCCGAGTTTGCTGCGGCGGACGGCAAAGGCAAAGTTTACGTAAATATCGAAAACACGAGCGAGGCCGCCGAAATAGACAGCCAAAAGCTCTTGGTGACGAAGCGCTTTTCGCTCAAACCAGGAGATGAACCCACGGGAATGGCTATAGACCAGAAGCGCCACAGGGTCTTTTCAGGGTGCCACAACAAGCTCATGACTGTTCTCGATGTGGAATCGGGCAAAGTGGCCGCAATGGTTCCCATCGGTGAGCGCGTCGATGGAAACGGCTTCGATCGGGAACTGGGTCTTGCTTTCAGTTCAAATGGGGATGGCACGCTGACTGTTGTACGGGAGTCTTCCCCCGGGAAGTTCGAGGTTGCCGAAACCGTCACCACGCAGGCCGGAGCTCGCACCATGGCGATAGATCCCAAAACTCACAACATCTACCTGCCCACGGCAGAGTTTGCTCCAACAACAGACCCGAAAGCACGGCCAAAGATAGTCGAGGGCAGTTTTGTAGTCCTGGTGGTTGGACGGTGAGGGTGATTATGCTTTTACGATCTTCAGCTTCCTTTTTTTCTTCTCCTTGCTGACAGTCTGCGCCTCTGTAATGCGTAAGTCGTCCTTGTTTTCCAGCAATATCTTGTCTCTGCAAACGTCACAGATACACATCTTCCCTTTATGGGCGAGGCTGTAGATCCGAAGAACATCCGGTGAGGATTTGCACAGTTCACACTTCGAACCGGGCGAGTCGCATGGAATGCAGGCTATTCCCTGGTTGAGAGCCTCCGAAATGACGAGATCGATTGCAAGCTTGAACTTGAAATCTATGAGTTGGTCGTTCAGAGCGGACTGAGATACCTCGTCACCCTGGACGATACCCAAGCCGGCGTGTTCCCAGGACAGTTTCTTCTCGCCTGCCAGCAGAAAGAACACACGCCCCTTCTTGTCGCCTGTCAGCTCCAAAATCTTTCCGTATCCCCAATCAGGCATACGAGGGTGAAATACCCAATCGCCTTTGGACAACTTGAAGTCGATTACCTGCATAGACTTGACTCCTTTCTCAACGCGGAAGTGGTGTTGTGCTTGCGAGAATCCCGAACATTTGGATAGATGATCAAAATATCGAGGGCAGCGAAAGTAGTAGGTAAGATTTCAATTTCAAAGATCTGAAGCTGTGAGGGTGTCTGTCGCGAACTCAGCAAGAAATCATAGCTGGAATGGAGCGAAATAGCAAGGAGATAAAAGCCGATAGCCGATTAATGGTGTAACTGGTCCAAAAAACAGGATGAGGAAAGTTTTTGAATCATTTGTACACCAAATCGCCGCAAACCGGGCTATTTCGACGGTGGCAAGAGGATAGCGCACAGGCAGGCCGAGGTGAATTTGTTCCGCCTGGCAAGACAACCTCGAAATATCCCGGACAGCAAATGCACACAGTGGTATGATCTGAAAGCAAAGGAGGTGATGCAATGGATTGCAAAATTACGGTTCTTTGCGAGAATACGGTCCAGGGTATGGGCTTTCTGGGAGAGAACGGATTCTGCGCATTTATTGAAACTCCCCGGCAAAACATTCTCTTCGATACGGGCCGTGGGTTCGCCTTAATTCAGAACTCCCTGCAGCTCAAAAAGGACCTGAAGGATGTTTCAAAGGTTGTATTGAGTCACGGCCACCTTGATCATGTGGGAGGGCTTCTCACATTCCTGGGAGTTAAAGGCGCCTGCCCCGTTGTAGCTCATCCCGATATTTTCAATGAAAGGTTTCGCCTGATGCCTACGCCCGGTGGAGAGGAAAAACCAATATCTGTAGGCATGCCATGGCCTCAGGCATATCTTACGACCAGGGGCGCCAAATTCGAATGGGTCAGGGAATTTTCAGAGATTGCCCCGAACGTTTTCGTCACGGGCGAGGTGCCGCGCAAGACCCTCTTCGAGCTTGGCTCCCCCAAATTGGTCGTCTCTCGTGACGGAGGTTGGGCGCAGTACCCCTTTCTGGATGATTTTTCGATGATTTTGAAGACTTCGCGAGGGTTGGTGGTCGTGCTGGGGTGTGCGCACGCCGGAATAGTGAACATCCTCAATCATGCAATTGAGCGGACGGGAGAAAAGCGCATTTACGCAGTTCTTGGCGGCACCCATCTTGGCCTTTCGCCTGAGCCGCAGTTCGATCCGACCATTCTGGCGCTTAAAGAATTCGATATTGAAGTGCTTGCAGTCAGCCACTGTACCGGGCAGGCCCCGGCGGTGCGGCTGGCATCCGAATTTGGCGACAGGTTCGCCTTCGGGAGTGTGGGTTTTGTTCTCGAGGTTTAACTCAGATTTTGCCAAACGTATTAGTCGAGCGAGTTGAAATGAGCGAGTGCGAAAAATGCGGGGCATCAATAGAACCGCCTGAAATTTATCAGTTTGCCGGTGAATCTCTTTGCGAGGACTGTTACCTGGACAAGAAGGCAAAGCCTGTCACGTGCGATCCGTGGGCAGTGTACAGTGCGAGGAATACCAGGGAAAATCCGCAACTGACCGAGATCCAGGGGCGAATTTTGAACCTGGTCAAGACCGAAGGCCCCCTTGAAGGTCCCGAAATTTGCCACCGTCTCGCGATAAGCGAAGCGCAGTTTCAAAATAACTTCGCAACCTTGCGGCACATGGAGCTTGCCAGGGGCTTCAGGGATGGTGACAAGATTCGATATGCCGTCTTCTGACCAAAAAGGTCACGAAGAGCACTAAGGAGACACGAAGAGTCACGAAGAAATCTCGGATTTGTTATACGGAGTTGTGTTCAAATTGGGTGCCTGGGGAGGGCATAAAGCCCTCCCTTTGCGTGTTTGAAACATGATGCAAAAAGGGTATGTACTGGCCGCTCGAACAGTCTCCTGCACGACCAGTAGCTACGTCCTATCCCTTCAATACAACATAGCGGCTGCCGTGGACATTTTTCACCAGAAGGAGCAGGGGATCGCTATCTTTGGCCCTGGCGATTTTCTCTTTGAGGTCGTCCACTGATTTTACAGCCTGGCGGTTTACTTCCATTATCACATCACACCGGTTGGATCGATGTGTTATAGGCGGGCTTCCGGGCTGCACACCGGCAACCATGACGCCATGGTCATCCTTGAGACCCAGCTGCCGAGCCGTCTCCGGGGACAATTCTCCGAGCTGAAGCCCCCACTTCCCCGAGCCGGCGCTTTGCTGCTACTGAGCACAGTCCCGTCGGAGTCGAGTTTTGCAATGACAGCGGTAGTCTTGATCTCTTTCCCGTTCCGGATAACGACGACGGGGACCTCTCCGCCAATAGCCGCTGCAGCAACCATCGAAGGTAAGTCATGGCTGTCATGCACGGGCTTTCCATCGAATGAGACTATTACATCCCCGGCCTTGATTGCCGCTTTGTCGGCAGGCCCGCCCGGTATGACCTCGGCAACCAGTGCGCCAGTGTTCTTTTCCAGTTTCAGGGCACTGGAAAGCTCCGGTGTAACGGACTGAATGTTTACCCCCAGGTAGCCGCGGGTTACCTGCCCATTTGCTTCCAACTGGGGAATAAGGGGTTTCGCCATGTTGACGGGGATTGCGAACCCTATACCTTGGCCGTTGGGGTTAATGGCGGTGTTGATGCCTATTACATGTCCGTTCATGTTCAAAAGAGGGCCACCCGAGTTGCCGGGGTTTATGGAGGCGTCGGTCTGAATGAAATCATCATAAGGGCCGGCGCCGATCACGCGTCCTTTTGCGCTTACAATCCCCGAGGTGACAGTGTTTCCCAGTCCAAAAGGATTTCCAATGGCAAGCACCCAATCGCCAACTTTTATTTTATCTGAGTCTCCGATTGTTGCCGCTGGGAAATTTTCTCCGCTTCAATCTTAACTATTGCGATGTCTGTCTTCGGGTCCCGTCCGACGATCTGAGCCTTAAATTCTCTCTTGTCCGCCAGGGTTACCGAAACTTCTTTTGCGCCTTCAACGACATGATTGTTGGTAAGTATGTAGCCGTCGCTGGAAATGATCACCCCCGATCCCG
Organism: uncultured delta proteobacterium; assembly: GCA_963725365.1. Lineage (GTDB taxonomy): Bacteria > Desulfobacterota > Syntrophobacteria > Syntrophobacterales > Syntrophobacteraceae > SbD1. Next base: position 9,603 of record CAVRZU010000065.1, read on the forward strand.
CCCCCTGAACGGTTCGATCCTGCGGAAATTGGGGAAGGTTGAAAAAATCTCGAAACGGGGCCATCTGCCCCTCCATCTGACCAAAGCCTGTTTTCTCGACTTTGGTTATTTTGACATTTACAACCGAGGGTGTGCACTTCTCGGCCAAAGCCGTAAAAGGGCTGGTGAGCACATGTTGATCCGAGTCACTTTGAGAGTAAGTGGCGGCCGGGCCGGGTGTGGCGCCGGCATGACTGTCGAATATCCCGGACACTGAAATACCGGCCAGGAAAGATGCCGCAACCACTCCCACAATTGTTTTCATACCTATGCGTTTGTTAAACGAGTTGCCGATTCTTTCAAACATTGTCGTTTCTCCTTCATGTTGGACAAATGGACCATCTCGACGAAAACGGCGGGCGCGATAAAGCTCCGTCCACCAGGGTAGGCGCGGCTGAAAGCAGCGGCGAACATGGCAGGCGGTCCCACTGCCAGATATATAAACAGGGAAAGTTAAGGTGAGATTAAATACAGATTAAAAGATTCTAATGGGAGATATCGGGATTTGAATTCTGAAACTGCTGCCCCGGCCGGGAGCGCTATCCACCTGGATGGTTCCCCCGTGAGCCAAAGCTATCGATTGGGCGATAGAGAGTCCGAGGCCTGTTCCCTGTGCCGCAAGAGAGCGGGCTTGAGAGGAGCGGTAAAATGCCTGAAAAATTTGTTCCCGCTCTTCAACAGGAATACCGATTCCCGTGTCTGAAACGAGAATGGACGCCAACCCGTTTTCGCTGTGCAATTCGAGGGTCACACTGCCTTGCGCGCCCGTATATTTTATTGCATTGTCCACCACGTTGGATGTCATGCGCTGCAGGCGTTCGCGGTCGCCGTTGATGCAGAGCGGCTCAATTGAACCGAGCCGAAGTTCCACATTATGGGAGTCGGCCAGCGGTTTGAGCCGCAGGTAAACCTCTTCGAGCACTTGTGCCAGGTCTACTTCCTGCGTGTCCATTTTGAGCACTCCCGCTTCGGCGCGAGCCAGAAGGAGCAGAGCATCCACCAGGTGAGCGATCCTGTCCACCTCTTCCAGGGCGCTCTCCAGGGTTATACGGTACTCCTGCGGCGTTCTGGCCGAACGCAGGGCAACTTCCAGTTCGCCTTTCAAAATGGTGAGGGGAGTCTGGAGCTCATGGGACGCATCCGCACTGAATCGGCGAACCTGGCTGAATGCGGCATCCAGCCGGGTGAGCATTTGGTTCAGGGTCTTGGCCAGATTGTCGAGTTCATCACCTGTCCCGGTTTCATCCACGCGTTGACTAAGGTGTTCGGCGCTGATCCGGCGGGCGGCGGCGGTCATTCGATCCACGGGCTCCAACGCCCGATGAGCCAGAAGCCATCCACCGGAGGCGGCCAGCACCAAGCCGAGAGGCAGCACTCCTGAAATGATCAGGAGGAACCGAAGACGGGTTTCATCGATACTCTTAAGGGACATTCCAACCTGGATCAGGTTGATCAGCCGGCTGGAGTCCATTACGGGCATGGTTAATATCCGCACAGGATACTCTCCCAGACCTTCCACCGTCTCAAAAGAAGACAGCCCCCGCATCGCATTGTCGAGCGCCTTGCTGCTCAGAGGCAACTTACCGGAGGAAGGCAGGGACATGTGTTCATCGCGGTTGCCCGATGGATCGCGCATCTGAAAATAATGATCCCATGGTGAAAAGCCGAAATAACGGCGGAAAGCCTTATCGATTTCAGCCGGGAGCAATGTTGAGGGTCTGGTTTGGTCCCGTTGAACCATAGCTCTGGCGACGCTATCGAGTGCTGTGTCCATCTCGTGGGAAAGGCTGTAGGACAAAAGCCCGAATGCGGCCCCCCCCAGGATGAGCAGGGTAATGGTCAAAAGGCTCGTATACCAAATGGTGAGGCGTGTCCGGATGGATCTGACGTTCAACGATCATTCCTCCTTTAAAACGTAGCCGGCCCCACGGACGGTGTGAATGAGTTTAGGCTCGCCATCGGCATCAATCTTTCTTCGAAGGTAATTCACGTATACATCGATGACATTGGTCATCGAGTCGAAGTTATAGTCCCAGACATGATTGGCTATCATGCTCCTTGTGAGCACACGCCCCGGGTTGCGCATAAAATAATCAAGCAGAGAATACTCCTTTGCGGTGAGTTCGATTCTTCTGGCGCCCCGGTGGACTTTGCGGCTGGATGGGTCGATAGCCAGGTCGGCAAACTGAAGAACCGGGAGTTTTGCTTCCGTTTGGCGCCGGAGCAGCGCGCGCACCCTGGCGACCAACTCCTCGAAGGCGAACGGTTTTGTCAGATAGTCGTCGGCGCCTGCATCCAGGCCGAGGACCTTGTCTTCGATATTTGCTCTCACAGTGAGCAGCAGCACCGGGGTCGTGATTTTTCGCAGGCGCAGTTCGTGCAAAACGCCAAGGCCACTCATCCCCGGCAAATTAATATCGAGGACAATCAGATCGTGTACCCGATCCATAGCCATCTGAAGTCCGTTTGTTCCGTCGAAGGCCAAATCTACGGCGTAGCCTTCTTCCTCGAGGCCCTTTCTGATAAAGCCCGCAACCTTCTTTTCATCTTCTACAACCAGGAGCCGCATTTGTTTTTCCACGCCAAGCAGGCTGAAGGGGTTTAGGTGCTGCCTAACAGCCTTCAGCCTGTCTCTTGCTTCAGCCTGTCTCTCTCGATTGACCATTTGAGCAGGGGAGGCGTCATCAGGATGGTCAGCAGCACCACTATTATAATGACCGAATAGAAAGCATCGTCCAGTATGCCAAGGGATTTCCCCATGCTGGCAACGATCAGCGCGACTTCCACCCTCGGAAGCATACCTATGGCTACTGTCAGCCTGTCGGCCTCACCCTTGACTCCCAGCGAGCACGCCAGCTTGCCCGCAACGGCAACGGCTGTGAGCAGGGTCCCCATAACCAGCACCCTCAGGTTTCCCAGAGTAGTAATGTCCATCTGCATGCCGATCAGGACGAAGAAAATCGGAGCAAGAATCCCTTCGAGTGAAGCATGGATCGATTCAACGCTCTGCTCGGGGACTAGTCCAGGGCCGATGCCGGAAAAGGACTCCTCTTTTATTATAACTCCGGCGACGAAAGCCCCGATGATGGCCGCCAATCCGATTTGGTCGGCAAGCCACGCCAGAAACATCAGTAGCGCAAACGGGTACAGAAGTTTTAGCTTTCTCAGGTCCAATTTCGCCAGGATTTGGACTGATTTTTCGATAAACCTGGTCCCGAAAATTACCACTACTGCGAAAAACAGGGCTGTCTTGAGCATGATCCAGAACAGGCGCCCCGGTTCAACTGAGCCGCTAACGGCAACGGCTGTGACCACTTCGAGCACAACCAGTCCCAAGACGTCATCCAGGACGGCTGCACCAAGCACTATATTGGCTTCCCTCGTCCTGAGCCGCTTCATGTCCATGAAAATTCTGGCTGTAATCCCCACGCTTGAAGCACACAGGGCGGCGCCGGCAAACAATGGAGGCATCAATCCTGCCGACTTTGGCAGCAGAAGCCATGCAGCAAGGCAACCCAGAGTGAAAGTAACGGTAACTCCAATGGTGGCGACCCCAAACGCACTGGCGCCAATTGCCTTTAATTCTTTCAGGCTGACCTCCAACCCCACCATGAACAGGAGCATTGCCACTCCGAAGGAGGCGAAAAGCTGGATCGATCTGGCCAATAAAAGATAGGCCTGGAAGTCCTTTCTCAAGAGCACCCGCTCGATTTTTTTGGTAACATCTTTGGATAGGCCGGTCTGCTCCAGCGTGGATTTAACTGTGGCCTCACAGTCATTGCCTGCGCCGAGGGCGTTTTGAGCCATTTGTTGAATAAGTTCGGAGTGGCGGATGATGACAACTGCCGGGTTGCCGAGTTGGTAGAAAATCGCGCCGACGATAATCCCGATCACCAATTCGCCCAGGACCGGCGATTGTTTCAGTCTCCTGGCCGCCAGGCGCCCGGCCGCAGCGCAGCACACGAGCAACGCCATCACGCCGAAAACCCTGGCTGACGGATCACCGTATTCAGAGGGATTGACGATCATTCGAATTCAGATTTCTATTGAAAGAATCCGGTAAGAGCGGGTCCCGGAAGGCGTGTACACGATGACCTCATCGCCTTCCTGGTGTCCCATCAGGCCCTGGCCAACAGGGGAATCTATTGAAAGCCTGCCGCTGGAAATGTCGGATTCCCATGGCCCGACCATTTGGAACCGATTGACCTCTCCGGAATCCAGGTTTTCGATGGTTATCACCGTCCCGAAACTCACCTGTTTGAAAAAAAATTTCCGGCCAACGACTATTTCGCAATCGGCGAGCTTGTCTTCCAAGTCGTTGATCTTTTTCTGGAGGCTGACATGCCGTTCGCGAGCCAGCAAATATTGTTGATTTTCAATCTTTACACCGTAACCCCTGGCTTCGCGCAAATCATCCAGGACCTCCGGGCGCACGACTCTCCTAAGGTGGGAAAGCTCCCCCAGCAGCCTTCGATGGCCGTTTCGTGTAATTGGGACCTTACGTTTCATCTCAGATCAGGGAGAAAAAATTATCCGGAATTTCTCCCCGCTCCAATTTGGCCCTGAAAAGGGATACGCCAATAACCGTTTTGCCGTCGCGAATCCTGCCTGACATAATCATATCATGAATCTGGTCGATTCTTATCACTTCCACTTCGGATATTTCGTCCTCGTCCTCCTCCTCAAAGGTCCTCTCCAGGCCCGAAGCCATAAAGATTCGAATTACCTCGTTGGCATAACCTATGGCAGGATAGTAACTGAAGATTTCAAGCAGCCTCGATGCCCTTTGCCCGGTCTCTTCCATCAGTTCGCGGACGGCGCATGCTTCAGGCGCTTCGCCGGGGTCTACCTTGCCTGCCGGTATCTCGAGAGTTTCAGCGCCTATCGCATATCTCCATTGACGAACCATGATGATATGGTCGCTATCCGGGAACGCCAGTATTGCGGCGGCTTCCGGATGGTCTATTTTGATGCGCTCAGTCACCTTGCCGGTCCTGAGCCTCACCGCGTCAAGCCTTGCGCTGAAATGCCTTGCGTGGAGAATGCCAAGCGTTCTGATCTTTTCTTCCATTAAGACAGCTCCGCTATGATTCAGGGTTACTGTGCCGTAAGCAATTATACTTCAAAAAAACGGAATCAAAAACCATGATCCGCTGTTAAACCACGGTGAATCAGTCCCAATGCTGTTCACCGGACTTTTGAGATTATGGTCCAGAGTTCGTCCACCTGCCGCAGAGTACATTCCAGTTCTGCGCTATTTTCAATTATGTAATCGGAGTGATCCCTTTTGGAATCGATTGGGAATTGGATGGCGAGGGTATGTTCAGCTTCGGCCGGCGGTATTTTGTTCTCTGTTTATGAGCCTTTGAAGCTGGATTTCAGGAGTGCAATAAACGAGAATTACGATGTCGAAATCTTTTTCAGATCCCTTTTCGAACAGAAGAGGGATATCGTGTACGAAAACGGGGCTGGAATGAAGTTTTTTCTGCCTTTCCAACTCCTCCTGCATGGCCGCCTTTATGTATGGATGAAGGATAGAGTTGACTTTTTCACGCAGGGCCGGTTCTCGGATTATTCTCCGGCGCAATTCCGCTCTTCTGAGGGTCCCGTCCCGATTGAAGTAGTGATCTCCAAGGAAGTCACGCAGGGTGGTATAAGAAGGGGTCTGCGGATCTACCGCTCTCCGCGCGAATTCGTCGGCGTCCAGGATTATCGCTCCCAGTTCCCTGAATCTATTCGCCACCGTTGTTTTCCCGGTGGCGATGCCGCCCGTGAGTGCTATTTTGTTATCCGGCATGGGTTATTCGGGTCCGCGTTTCGGGCTCCGGGGGCACAGGCCGAGCCTCAAAACAGCTCGCAACGTACCGATCCGCGAACCTTTCGAATTTAGAAATCGATATCCCCGAGCGGCCGGCAGAATGTATACCAGTAGGGCTTTTGCAGAAGCTCCCCTTTGGACTCTGTATTCCGAGTGCGACGATGTGCCCCAGGGAGCGGCAACGACTGCACTCGCAGCGCCTACGCCCATTGAAACGAGCCCCAGAGGCCTCAGAACGAACGCATCGAAAATTATGAATTCTCCCGCGGGTTCTGCGGCAAAGCGTCCCGTTACAGTCGGGTCGGGGGGGAGAACTTCTTCTTGAGCCAGGACGGGTATTGCCGTCATGGAAACCAGGATTATAGCCAGTATCAGAGCAATTCTTTTCATGCCGGTCTCCTTCGGTAAAGTAGAAATCAAGTTGCAAACCCTGGCCCTGAATATCCGGACCTGCAAAAAAGTCGCACCCCAATCCACCGGGAGGTTTGGTACAATCAAGTCATACGGATGAGCATGTTTCGTGCCAATCCCCAACTGTACGGCGCATCATCCCCCCGGTAACGCCCGCGAAAACGAGCGTACATTACAGCACTCAAATTATGACCTGTCAAAACATAAAGCAAGCGCGCCATAGCCTGCTCCGAGAAACTCTGCCGCCCGGCCGATTGCCCCGAATCGTAGCAGGTCGTGCACTGTCAGAGCAAAGGATCGGACAAAGCAGTATGTTCCTCTCATAAATGGAAGAGTTGGCCACCAAAGCGCTTCACACCGTAGAAAACAAGCCATACGGTCAAAAACCCAGGGCGACTTTGAGCCCGGCGGTGACCATGTCCGGAGACATCTTGAAGTTGACCCCGCTGGTTTGGGTGGAGAAGCCGGGAGATATTCCCTGCCCCGTCAAGCTGCCTCCCCCGTAAAACTTTGTATAGTCGGCAAAAATGGAAACAGTCGCCTGAAGTCCGGGGCACACTACCCAGGAGAGCGCGGTAGCCTCCGCGGAAAGATTGTAGAATTCAGTCTGATTGGCGTCAAGATTCCCTTGAACCGCGAGCGTATTAATCGAGCCGCCGAACTTCTCGCTGAAGTCCACATTACCCCAGGCAAAGCGACTGCCAGACACTCCGAGCTTGATATCGCCACCGAAGATGCCGCACTTGCAACCGGGGAAGGCCACGGTGAAACCGGCCACGGGCGCCCAGGTCTGGACGGTAAGACCAATTGTGTCGCTTGGGCCGGTAAAGATATCACCCACCCCGTTGGTGGGCCCGCTGAGGCCCATATGGTGGTAATCGTAGCGGAAACCTGCTACGACCAAAAAATCCTTAATAAACGCACAGTCTTTTGCCAAGACATACGATACCAGCAGATCAGCCCTTACCCAATCGCTGTCACCGGAATCCCAAGTTCTCACAGCTTCGTCGTTAAAGTTGTCCTGTCCTTGACCGTGATTATCGCCCGGCGCCCAACTAGCCCCAAGCGTCACCTTGAGACGATCGGTCAAGGCAAAGGGCAGAGCCCCGGCAAGATAGAACCCGGGAAACTGCGGGGTCTTCAAATTGAGGCTTGAGATGCTAAGCAGCGGGGACGCGATATCGAATTGGTAGTGGGCCTGTCCGGCTTCAGAGAAGCCCACGCTAAATGACGGCTTCAAAAAGCAGTACGGACTTGCCGGCGCCGGGGTGGCGGCAGCGCATTTGTCATACGGTGCAACCTCATCGCCGGCAAAGGCTAAAGAAACACATACAACCAGACAAAGCGAGGCCGCTATCCCGAAAAAACTCTTTTTCATGTTACGCTCTCCTCAAAATGATTTCTCTCAGTTTACCCCTCTGGCACGACCCCGAGGCGCGGAAAACTTTAGGATTTCCGAATCGAACATGCAAGTGATATGTTAATCGCGCTCCGCCTAATAGCCGTGAAATTGAAACAGAAACGTCACCATCGCAAACTTAAACGATGCTACAAGGGAATTCAGCTTGCATAACTAGGACCATGCGCCTCCGCGTTTTGCCGCGGATGGCGATGCGCAGTAAAGTCCAGTTCGGTTGGTTATGGCTTATTTCCTGCCGAAAGTGTTACAAGTTCACGAAACACCGTTTCTGAGGTCCGGGATTTGAAAGTCCGGACCTTTGATGGTAGATTATCGTTATGGAGATCGAATGCCTGCCGACATTATTGAACTCAACGATAGAAGGCTCAAAAAATTAAAGCCCGCCCAGCTTGCGCGGGAGCTGATGAGCCTTCCCGCAAAGAAAAGGTTGGAACTGATCGTTGACAGACCCGATTCGCAATCGGTGGTCGCTGCGCTGGACGCGAACGACTTTTTCCACACCGTTCAGGAAATAGGGGCCGACGATTGTCTTGCGCTGCTTGCCCTGGCCAACCGGGATCAGGTCAATCATCTTTTCGATATAGAGTGGTGGCGCAAAGACTCGCTGGAACCCGCAAGGGCACTGACCTGGGTAGAGCGGCTTTTTAGAGCCGGCGGGTCCGGGCTGCTCGCATGGCTCTTCAATGCGGATTTTGAACTGCTGGTGTCACTTTTTAAGCAATGGATCACTGTCGATGTTGCTCCGGATGACATCGATCTGCTCGAGGCGCTCGAAACCCTGCCGCCTAAAACGATCGATAACGTCTATTTCTGGGAGTCGAAATATCCACAGTTCGATGATCTTATAGAGCATCTGCTCACCCTGATATTTGAAACAAACTACGGTTTTTTCAAGGAGTTGTTGAACAGCGTAATTTATGCTTCCACTGCTGAAGCGGAGGAAACCGCCTATCATTTTCATCGTGCAAGGCTCGAGGACCACGCGGTCCCCGATTATTACGATGCGCTCGAAATCTATAAGTCAATCGGATCCAACGAATTTGCGGAGAAATCGCTTTCTGAAAAAGCAGACGGGGACCAGTCCATTCCTTCCTTTGCTCTGGCTCTTCTGCCCGACGGCGAGTTGTTCACCCGGGTCGTTAAACGGATCGAAGATCCGAGTCTGGTTGAAATGCTCCAGGTCGAGATGGCTGCACTTGCGAACAAGGTGGTTGTTGCCGACCAGCTTCCTCCCGATAATCCCGGAGCACTGCGGCGAGCTGTAGAAAAGGCGCTGGCATACATAAATCTGGGGCTTGAGCTGCGGTCCGGAGCCAATATCGAAAGGGCTGCGGAAGTGGTCCGAACCAATTTCCTCGAGCATCTCTTCAGATTGGCGCAAGCCGATGTCGCCAAGATAAAAGGAGGGCTTCAGTCAATAGTTCGCAGAGGCTGGCTCAGGCAATGCCCGGCAGGTCTGAAGTGTCTGGACGGGGAGTGGCGCGATGCGGCTGAGGAGCTTTTGGCCAGGACCCCAGGATTCTGAAGAGCGGACCCGGCGGGAGTGCTTCGGATGCGCCCCCGGAATACGACTTTTTCAGGACGCCCCTGGACCTCGCAAGAGCCGTTCATATCGTTAGCGTAATCAGCGGCGCGGGGGAGCTTTATAAGTTGCTCGGTGCAGATATAAATGATCCGGGGCAAAGACTTTGGGCTGATGGCATGGTTAGATCCCCCGAAGATATAACCCTCGGAGTTATGGTCCTGAGTGCTGCTGCGAACTCCCTGATTTCCGGCAGGTGGCGTGTTGAGCCGCTGTTGCATGGCGCCTGGCCGGAACTGTTCCCGTTTCTCCAGCCTCCCGCTCTCGGAATGGCAATTATGGACTGGGGACGACG
>CAVRZU010000066.1:0-32033 GCA_963725365.1 uncultured delta proteobacterium
TTCCGCCGGAACTCGGCGGCCGCCATGGACCTGCAAGGCTGGGGCCGCCGACCGCCGGTTTCTGATCAGGAGCACCTGGTTGTCGAGATAGTCGCCGACCACCCAGCTGAACCCCAGTTCGGGGCCGATGCCTCCCGTCGCACAAAACCGCCCACCGTCAGCTTGCCCTTGTTGTCGCCAAAGACACACCACACGTCGTCACGCACCACCCATTTGCCGTCCTTGTCCACGAGATGCTTATAGACCGCGGCGCGGGAGACCGGATCTTTGACCAGGGTTTCCAGCGTTCCTTTTTGCGGTCCGCTGATAACACCCTGCCCGTCCATGTTCGACTGGCCGGCAAGGATGAACACCTTGACAGGGCTTTTCTTGGGCTGGCTGGCCCACGCCGGCGCGGCGAGCAACAACTTGGCCATGGCCGCAAGCAGCGCACTACGGTTCGCGGATGTTTTCGCGACTCTCATGGAAATATTTCCTGGCGGGGAGGTTGGCAGGTGGCACGTCTCCCGTGGGAGAGCAGCCGTGGTGGGCTACGGTAGGACGGAATTCATTCCGTCATCCGTTCCTTTCGGGCAAAACGGAATAAATCTCATTCTACACAAAAATCCGGTTGCCGCGGCAGATCCAGAAGCTCGGGAAAACGCAGGGGTCGGGTGTGGGAGGGATAGGCAGTCGCAGACTGCCGTTTCTCAAATTAAAGTCCCCACAATTCATGAAACAGGAAGCGACCAAGGTGCTCCTGTCAGTAAGTCTATCACATCATCGGTTGGGTTACCTGCCTCTGAATGGAACGAGCTGTGGCTGCCGGCGGTGGGGCACTCGCCGCAGCCAAGGAAATCCTCCGAAATCCCCCATGATAGCCAAGCCATGATACCTCTTTCGTGGCGAACTGGCCGCCAAGTGGCCCTGTTTTTTTCGACATCTGGCATCGGGCCCAAGGCACTTGGGCGACCGTAAGGCCCGCTGGCGGCCTGGGGAGGGTCTGGGGGAAAATGCCGAGTTCGGGCCGAGTTCTGGCAGCTCGATGTGGCGATGCTGGGTGGCCGGAAGGTGATCGGGTTGGGTCGAGGTACCCGCTGGCAATTTCGCCCAGCCGAACAAAATCTAGCGGCAGCGAGTCAGGGATTCTCCCTTACCTTGCACTCCGCCCAAGTGCGTCCCGTAGCGGGCATGGTTCATTTTCGTCTGTTTTTGGGTAACAAAGACAGACCCGAGTGCGGCCCGCAAGGGGTTGACGGAGGCATGGGGCATTGCGGAAAAGGGCCGGTCAGTTCCGTGAGAATGGCTGGTAGCCGAGCATTTCCAGCCAGTGCAGATGCGACTGGCCGGTCAATAGTTCGGCGGGGCTTTTCCCGACTCGCTCAGGCCTGGCCGCACTTCGCGAGAATCGCCGATGATTGAGGAAGAATTGCAGGCATGGTTCATTTTCGTCTGTTTTTGGGTAACAAAAACAGAGATCCTAGCGGCCCGCAAGGGGTTGACGGAGGCATCGCCATTGCGCCCCCGATAATCAGGTAATCGATCTTTGGAATGAGATTTTCGAGAAGCCCAAGCTTGGTCGACACCTTAGCGCCTCCTACAATAATTGCCAGCGGCCGTTGGGGGTTGTCCATGACCTTCCTGAAATACTCGACTTCCTTCAGTAGCTGATATCCGGCGGCGCATTCGGGCACAAATCGGGTTATGCCTTCAATCGAGGCGTGTGCCCGGTGAGAAGCCGCAAAAGCCTCATTTATATAAATATCCGCCAGTTCAGCCAATTGCCCCGCAAACCACGGGTCGTTTTTTCTTCCTCCGGATGAAAGCGCAGATTCTCCAACACCAGCGCTTTGCCCTCGCCCAGAAGCGACACCTGTTTTTGCACTTCGGGACCGATGCAATCGGGGACAAGGGGCACGGGTCTCGCCAACAGCTTCGAGAGGTGTTCGGCTACCGGTTTTAATGAAAACTCATTTGACACTTTACCCTTGGTCTTCCCAGATGAGAAGCCAGGATAAGCCTGCCTCCCGAATCCAGGACCTTTTGTATGCTCGGCATAACTGCCCGGATGCGAAGGTCGTCCCTTACGAGCCGTTCCTTGTCGAGCGGCACGTTGAAATCGACTCGCATAAAGACGCGCTTTCCTTTGACATCAATATCGTCAAGGGTCTTCATTTGCGGGGTCCTCCTTATATCCGCACGCACACTGTGAGGTGGAAAGAGCGGGCACGTGGAAAAGCACGATCAATCCTGAGAGGCGCCTATCATGACTGCCAGGTCCGCAGCCCGGGACGAATAACCATACTCATTGTCATACCAGCTGAATACTTTGACCATCCGGCCGGCCATTACATTGGTCAGCCGGGAATCCACACTCGATGAGTAATAGGAACGTTGAAATCAATAGAGACCAGTTCCTCGGTCACGTAGCGGAGGATCCCTTTGAGAGGTCCGTTTGCCGCCTCCTCCATGACGCCGTTCACCTCTTCTTTGGTTACATCCCGGCCCACCCTGCACACCAGGTCTACCAGCGAAACATTCGGTGTGGGGACCCGGATGGACAAACCGTCGAGTTTGCCCTTGAGGTCCGGAATTACCTCGGCAACGGCCCGGGCTGCGCCGGTCGTGGTCGGAATCATCGAAAGTGCGGCCGACCTGGACCTTCGGCGGTCGCTGTGCATCGAATCGAGCAGTCGCTGATCCATTGTGTAAGCATGGATGGTCGTCATAAGCCCGTGCTCGATTATAAACCTGTCATGGAGCAATGCGGCGATCGGGGCCAGGCAGTTTGTGGTGCACGAGGCGTTTGAGACGACATTGTGGGTGCGCGGGTCATAAGTCCCCTCGTTTACCCCGATTACGAAGGTTGCGTCCATACCCTTGCCGGGGGCGGTTATGATCACTTTTCGCGCTCCGGCGCTCAGGTGTTTTTCCGCCCCCTCGCGGCTGGTGAAGCGGCCGGTGCCTTCCAGGACCACGTCAATTTTGAGTTCGCGCCAGGGCATCTGGGCGGGATCCGTTATCTTGAGGCATTTAACCGATTTGCCGTCCACAATCAATTCATCTTCAGTCCCCTGGACTTCGTGAGGCCACACGCCATGAGTGGAGTCATATTTCAAAAGGTAGGCCAGCTCCGAGGGGGCCCCCAAGTCGTTGATAGCGGCAATTTCCAGAGGGAGCTTCCGGTCCTTTATGATTTTGAAAATAGCGCGTCCGATCCGTCCAAATCCATTTAGCGCGATGCGAGTAGCCATTTGGTATCTCCTTTCAAAGATCGCAGCCGTGTCCATCCCCAGGAAGGGGATGGTTCCAGTACAAAGGTAATAACCTATAAGTTAACAGTATTGCTTGAGAAATAAACCCGAACTTGCGCCGAAAAATAAAGCTTGGCACACCAAAATCTGACGATTTCGACCAAACGCTTTTCCTTATCGAAGAATTCACGGGACGCAATGGTGAGTAAGGATGGATGGAGCCAAGCGCAACCCATCACCCACATTAATCGAAGAAATAGGGGTGACTTTTTCACGCGACGCGAAGACGCGAAAAAACAAAAACAGGCTTTTTTCACGCTCAGACGCGGGGCCAAGTGTGTTGCAGGATTGGTGAGAAGCGTAACGCAACTCATCTCTAAAAACCTGCGAGCCGGAAGGTTACCTTTGTTCCCATCTCCAAATTCAGTTTGGACGCCGCATTGCCCTGGTTAACCGCGATTTCAACAAAGCCGCTGCTTCCACTCAAGGCGAGCGCTTCCCCGGTTCCGACCCGGCCGTAAGTCTTATGGATTGAATTAATTTGCGATTTTACAGCTTCAATAGTCCATTTTTCTCCCGGTCCCTGTTTTTCGAGGACCTCGCTGCGCACATTTGTAACCGCATTTCCGAATCTGTCGATATGTATCACCTCCCCTTGAACTTCGCCCTTGCCGATGATTGGCTGGCCCCACCGGGGGAATACCGGGGCGCAGGCAGAGCCCAGAGTGTCGAAGCGGACACCGAGGGCTAAATGCGCGGCCGCAGGCGCAAAAAGGTCGCGGCCATGAAAAGTGCTGCTCATTGGACTTCGCCGGAATTGAGGGTTTTCCAGACTTCGAGCCTCCCAGCCCGTCTCATTTCTCAGTACGAGCGAGAAAAGGCCGTTATCGGGCCCCACAAAGAAAGAGGACCTGGTCCGGACGGCAATGGCGCCCCGTTCGGTCCCGACTCCGGGGTCCACTACCGCCAGATGGACCGTCCCGGGCGGGAAATATCCGTAAGAAGCGAGCAGCACAAACGCCCCTGAGCGAACATTTTGAGGAGCAATGAGATGAGATAAGTCCACGAGTTTTGCATCCGGACAGATTGAGAGAATGACCCCTTTCATAGTGCCCACATATCCATCCTGGAGCCCGAAATCGGAAAGCAGAGTAATTATGGGTGAACTCAATGTACTTTACCTCAAAAAAGAGGAAGCGAGAAGCAACGAGCTGGGAGCGGGAAGAAATTCAGAGTGCCCGTTTCCTGCTAACCTCATAAAGAATTAATGCAAAATTCTGCTTATTTTGCTAATGATTGGGCGATTGAGTCAATACCAGTTTGCATATCCACCAATGATTCTTATTTATAATCCGAACCAGGAGGAAGCGCAAATGGCGTTTGAGCCAGGAAATCCAGGGATCGAAGAGTTGCTCAGTTTTGCCAGGGACGCGGTTTCGAGTGCTGGCGAAAAAGCTTTGCGGATGTATGGAAAGGGCGATTCGGGAGTCAAGTTCGATGAAGAGCTTGTAACCTCGGCGGAGATCTCGCTGGTGAACTTTTTCAGGGATCGACTCAATGCTACTTTCCCGGGACACGGGGTCTTCGGAGACCCGCTTCCTTCTGAAGACTACGTACATGGGAAAAAAAGGTACCTCTGGATATTTGATCCGCTTGACGGAGTAGCCAACTTTCAGGCCGGAATTCCTATATGGGGCATCTCCCTTGCTCTTCTGGAAAATTTCTGGCCGGTCCTGGGTGTTACCTTCATGCCGGTAACCGGAGACCTGTTCTACGCCATCGCGGGACAGAAAGCTTATTGGGGCGAAACGCAAATGAGAATCCCCGATACCGGTAAGATCAGTAATGAAAGCGTGCTGCTTACCTACTCGCGGTTCCATAACCAATACCAGTCTACCTTCCCGGGCAAGATCAGAAACCTGGGATCGACCTCCGCTCACATAATTTACGTCGCCATGGGGCGTGCGGAAGGGGCGCTTCTGGCAAATGTCTCGTATCGAGATCTTGCGGCGGCACAGATTATCCTTATTGCCGCGGGCGGCAAAATACACCGTATGGATGGCCGGGAGTTTCATCTGAGCGACTATCTGAGCGGCCAGCGCGTAAAGGAACACCTTATCGCGGCCCCGGAAGGTTCGTTTGAATCGATACGCATGTATCTGAGAAGGACCGGGGAAGAATAATCGACACGTTCCTCACCATTGGAAAGTGGTGTAGACTAATTCAGAGAACATTGGGTCTTAGTAAATATCATTTCATATTCCGGGGGAAAGACTTTTGGCTCCATCGTGGTGGAATTATTCAAAAAAAACCCAAAGGGATGAGCACGACCTTCGGTTTATCAGAATACTTCTGATCGAAGATGACGAAGACGACTATGTCCTGCTTCATCGTCTCCTGGAGGAAGTGCCCGCGGTGCACTATGAAATAACCTGGAGCCGGACCTACGATTCAGGTCTGGTGGAACTTGAAAAGGAAATCTACGACGTTTGCCTTCTTGACTACCAACTGGGGTCAATGAACGGGCTGGATATTCTATCGAAGGTGCAAGAATCTGCCAATACTCCGCCCATAATCATCCTGACAGGCCAGGGGGATTACCTGGTAGACCTGAAAGCTATGGAGTACGGCGCCGCCGATTATATCGTCAAGGACCAGATGAGCGGGCACATGCTCGAACGGGCGATCCGATACGCGATAGATCGAAAGAAGTCCAGGGACGCACTGCAGGAATCGGAAAAACAACTCAAACACCTGGCATCCGCGTTGCTCAGGGTTCAGGAAAATGAGCGAAAAATATTGGCTGCCGAGTTGCACGACGACCTCGGCCAGCTTCTTATGGCCATAAAGTTTCATATTGAAAGCGTTCTGATAAGAATGAATCCTAACGAAGGCGGCGCCCCGGGCCTCCGGGCGCTTATCCCCAATATTCAGGACGCTGTTGAGCGAGTCCGCAACATGTACACACAGCTCGTGCCCACGGTGCTCGATGACTTGGGAATTCTGGCGACGCTGAAGTGGTTTTGCAGAGAATTTCAAAAAGACCACCCCGATATCAATGTGCAGCCGGAATTCGAGGTCCAAGAGCAAGATATATCCGTGGACTTGAAGCTGGTGATTTTTCGAATCGTTCAGGAGGCTTTCAAGAATGTGGCTGACCACAGCGGAGCTCATCGGGCCAATGTCACACTGGCCGGAAGAGAAGGACGCCTCTGGCTGGACGTCTACGACGATGGGGCCGGGTTCGACCTGCCTCGCGCCATGTCCGAGACATGCACTACTTGCGGACTGGGGTTAATGGCCATGAAGAGGCGAGCGGAACTCTCCGGCGGAGCATTTCAGATCGAGTCCGCCGGCGGCAGGGGAACCTTTATCAGCGTGCAGTGGCCTCTTGAGGAAAATTAATTTCAAGCCGGTTGAGCCTCGTTTAAAGTCCTTAAGATCGGGTTTTGCGAGAGGCCCGGCTGTTTTGAACTTTCTGCTTGCGGCGTGGTTTTTGACTGTTTTATCCAACAGCCGCCCTGCCCTTTCGGAGCAATTGGAAAACCTGCCCCCCTGCTGGTCCCGGGCCGCCCTCAGCGGATGTGCCGCCGATAAGGAAACGACCCCTTGTCCTGCCGGTTGCAGGAATATCCCTCCATCAAGAGTTCGGCCCGGCGAAATCGCTCCCCCTCTCTCGCCCGGCATGACCGGTTCCATACGCTCGGTTAAACTGCCGGCGGGCGTCAAACTAATTGCATTGACCTTCGATCTTTGTGAAGTCGAAAATAGGATCAGCGGCTATGATCCCGGAATAGTAAACTACCTGCGGTCCAACAAGGTTAAAGCCACTTTCTTTGCAGGCGGCAAATGGATGCGCTCACATCCGGAAAAAACCATGCAGCTGATGGCGGACCCCCTTTTCGAAATAGGCAATCATAGCTGGAATCATGGGAATTTTCGCACGCTCGACAAGAAAGAGGCTTTGAACCAGGTGCTATGGAGCCAGGCGCAATATGAGCTTCTTTGGGAGGAACTGCACAAAAGACCTTGTTTTCATGCCGGAGAGGACAATACGAAAAAAATCCCAAGGGTCCCGCGTCTTTTTCGTTTTCCGTACGGCGCATGCGATCATGATTCCCTGAAATTGCTCCAGGATTTGGGACTGGCGGCTATTCAGTGGAACGTCGTTACAGGTGACCCCGCCAAAGGCCAATCAGCGGCGGGCATAGCTCAAACCGTGCTCAAAAAGGCGAGGCCCGGATCGATAATCGTCTGTCATGCCAACGGACGCGGACACGGCACGGCAGAATCCCTCCCGATGTTTGTGCCCGAGCTCAGGAAAGCCGGATTCGACTTTGTGACCCTAAGCGAGCTTTTGGCTTCCGGGACGCCGGTCACGGTTCCGGAATGTTACGAGTAAAGAGAGGAAGCGTGAAGCAAGGAGCGTTAAGCGGGAGGAAACCAGGGGAAGCCCGCTTCACTTTTCCCGCTGATTTGTTACGATTTGGTTTCAAAAATGTTTCAGGGCTCAAGTTCGTCTGATTCTCCTTCCATTTTGACCCCAAAAAAGTTTACATACTGGAACGATATTTCACCCACTCCCGGTTTTACAATCGAGTCATCCCGCGCGTGGTTTCAGCGCCGGACCGGCTTTGAATTGAGCCGGGAAAGTTCAAAGATTCCGGAGAGTTCTGATGCGTAAGACCTATGTGATCGATACGAATGTTTTGCTGCACAACCCCAACGCTCTTTTCTCATTCGAAGACAACAACGTGGTGCTTCCTTTCGCTGTAATTGAAGAACTGGACAATCAGAAAAAAAGACAGGACGAAATCGGCAGAAACGCACGTGTTGTATCAAGAGAGCTGGACTCGCTCCGGGAAACGAACAGGCTTTCCGAAGGCGTAGACTTGCCCAAGGGCGGAAGGTTGACTATCGAACTCAATCATTCAGGCCTTACGCGAGTTCCCGCAGGGACTGGATTTGGAAAAATATGACAACCGCATTCTCGCGGTTGCCTATAACCTGAGCATTTCCGGAACCGAACCGGTCACCCTTGTAACCAAAGACCTGAACCTGCAGGATTAAAGCTGACGTGCTTGGCATACGGGCCGAGGACTTCTACAATGACAAGGTCGATTACGATCAGCTCTACACCGGCACGGGAGAAGTTCATCTATCGGCCCGGGAACTGGACAAATTTTTCAAGGAAGGAAAGCTCTGCCTCAACTCCCACGCCGCTATTCCCAATCAATTCATACTTTTAAAATCAAGTGAAAATCCTTCCCAGTCGGCACTTGCCCGATTACCATCAGGGTGCGTTTGTGCCTTTGGTCTATGGCGAAGCAAGTTGCTGGGGAGTAAGGGCACTTAATAAGGAACAGAAATTTGCACTCGAACTTCTTTTAAACGATCAGATTAAGGTGGTATCCCTGGTTGGCCGGGCCGGAACGGGAAAAACCCTGCTGGCCCTGGCTGTGGGGCTCGAAAAGGTACTCGAAGAAAATGCTTACAGCAGACTTCTTGTAACTCGTCCCGTCATTCCCATGGGGGATGATATCGGGTTTCTCCCCGGAACCAAGGAGGAGAAATTGCGGCCCTGGATGCAACCCATCTATGACAACCTCGAATTCCTTTTCAGAAACTGCTCGGAACCCACAAGGATCTCAGGACCTCAACCGAAAAGGCATGCTCGATTTTGGAGGCGCTCACCTACGTCAGGGGGCGAAGCATCCCGCGGCAGTTTATAATCTGCGACGAAGCCCAAAATCTATCCCCCCATATGATAAAGACGCTCATCACCCGAGTGGGCGAGGATACAAAGATTGTGCTTACCGGCGACCCCGAGCAGATCGACAATCCATACCTCGATGCCAGCAGCAATGGATTGACTTACCTCGTTGAAAGGATGAAAAACGAGGATATCTCCGGCCACGTGGTTCTGACCAAAGGTGAACGTTCTAAGGTTGCCGAACTGGGCGGAAAACTCTTGTGAAAAATCAAGGGGGAAGCTATGAGCATCAAGAACCTGGAATTCTTGTTGAAACCTTCCTCAGTCGCGTTGATCGGAGCAAGCACAAGGCCCCATTCAGTTGGTGCGGTTATCTTCAAAAATCTTGTCGGGTCTGGATTCAAGGGAGACATCTTCCTTGTAAATCCCAGGCACCAGACCATGGAAGGACTACCGGTCTATCCCAGCGCCGCCTCGCTTCCAAAGCCTCCGGACTTGGCCGTAATTGCAGTCCCACCCGATTGTGTGCCGGCTGTGACAGCCGAAGTCGGGGCACGGGGCGCCAAAGCAGCAGTGGTCATAACAGTGGGCCTTGGCGAGGGCGGTTCACAACACGGTCTAACCCTCCGCAGGGCAATGCTCGATGCTGCACAGCGTTATTCTCTGCGCATCATAGGACCTAATTGCCTGGGCATTATGGCGCCCGGCTCCTGCCTTAACGCCAGCATGGCCCACATTTCACCCCTCCCTGGACACATTGCCTTTATCTCTCAGTCAGGCGCGCTGCAAACCGCGATGCTGGACTGGGCGACATCCCAGAATATTGGGTTCTCACACCTGGTTTCTCTCGGGAGCATGGCTGACGTGGATTTCGGCGATATTCTGGATTATTTGTCAACAGATATCAGCAATCATGCCATCCTTATCTACATGGAGGGGATAAAGGATGCCCGGAAGTTTATGTCGGCGGCACGGGCAGCGGCGCGGATGAAACCGGTTATTGTTTTTAAAGCAGGCCGAAACAAGGAAGCCGCTGAGGCTGCTGCAACGCATACCGGAAGGGCGCCGGGGATAGATGCCGTCTATGGGGCCGCTTTTCGGCGCGCCGGGATGCTGCGGGTATATGACATTCGGTCGCTGTTCAGCGCGGTTGAGACGCTTGCAAAAATGCCGGGGACGCTAAGAGGACATAAACTGGCCATTTTGACCAACGGTGGCGGAGTCGGCGTACTTGCCGCCGATGCATTGATAGATGAAGGCGGGGATCTCGCCGGACTGTCCTCCGAAACGGTGCGGGGCCTTAATGCCGTTCTCCCGTCGATATGGTCTCAGCGCAACCCCGTAGACATCCGAAGCGACGCCCCGGCTGGCCGGTACGCAAAAGCACTGGAAATCCTTCTCAAGGATGAAATTGCCGACGGGGTCCTTGTCTTGAATTCGCCCTATGCGGTTGCCTCCGGAAAAGAAGTGGCCCAGGCGGTCATAGATACGATAAAGAGCCATGGAAGCCCTCACCCGGCAGTGCTCACCAGTTGGTTGGGCGGGGTCTGCACGGCAGAGTCCCGCAGTTTGTTTGTGCAAAATCACATTCCCACCTATGAAACTCCGGCCGATGCAGTACGCGCTTTTATGCAGATGATTAGATATCGGCGCAACCAGGAGATGCTGATGGAAACTCCGCCAAGCATCCCGGAATCTTTCACTCCCGATATCGTCAAAGCCCGGCGGGTAATCGACAATGCGCTTGCGCAGGGGCGTGGATTGCTTACAACAGACGAGGCATATACTCTCCTTGACGCTTACACTATTCCGACTCCGCTTCAGAGATGGGCATCTTTAGGTCCAGCCAAAACCGAGCCCGGCTTACCGGTTGCGCACGAACCGTCGGTACACCGCTCGGGAGCTCACAAACTGATGATTGAAGCATTCGACGACGTGCAGTTCGGTCCGGTAATCCGGCTGGGATTCGATATCACCGGTGCGGAATTCTTTCATAAGACCGAATTCGCCTTGCCGCCGCTAAGTCTGAACCTGGCAAAAGAACTAATTGCCCGTGTGCTGACCGGATATACGAGAAGCCTTGGCGCCATGGAGATCGAAGACCTTGCCCTTACACTGATGAAGGTTTCGCAAATCATAAGCGACATCGATGAGATCGCAGAATTCAACATTCATTCGCTGCTGGACCTCAACGGCATTTTGGCAGTCAATACCAGGATCAGAGTGATAAAAAGCAGTGCTTTGCCAGGTCAGCGGATGGCCATCCGCCCGTACCCCAAAGAGCTGGAGACGGCTCTCCTGTTGCCTGACGGCATGAGTTTTCAGGTGAGGCCGATACGGCCTGAAGATGAGCCGATTTTTCAAACGCTTTTCTCGGGTCTTTCGGCTAACGAGATTCGCATGCGATTTTTGCATCCCATGGGGACGCTCTCTCACAGCCAGGCGGCAAGGCTGACTCAGATTGATTATGACCGTGAAATGGGGCTGGTGATTGCAACCCCGGCAGGGGCACGTGAACAGGAGCTTTACGCGCACGTGCAACTCCTGTGCGACCCGGATAACGAACGAGCCGAGTTTTCCATACTGGTGCGAAGCAGCTTGAGCGGCAAGGGGCTTGGCCGGATGCTCATGGAGCGCATCATTGCCTATGCGCGCAGCCGGGGCATAAAGGAGATCTTCGGAGACGTTCTGACCGAGAACAGAGCAATGCTAAGGCTTGCGGAGACCCTTGGCTTCACCTCGCGATTCGATCCCGAAGACCCTGGATCATTGATCGTCTCCTTGAAGCTGTGAAGGGGAGTGAGGGGTGAGGCGAAAACAACACTTCCCTCACTCCTCACCCCTTCACCTATGGTCGATTATGAATGATTCGCAATGAATGTGATCGAAGGAAATTTCTCTCGCCAGTCCGGCTATCTCAGTCTGGTCCGCCCCGGTCGCCCTCTCGAATCCTCGCACCATAGGCCTGTCTGCGGCCCCCGTCTCGACCCCTTTGGACGAGGCAAGATATTTTTCAGTGATACCATCGAGTTCCGAGATCATCTGTCCGGCCAGGTCCTGCTTTCTGGAATCCTTGGAAGAGGCATACTGCTCGTAGGTATATTCTATATCGAGCAGGCGCTGATCTGAGGCAATAAGGTAGAATGTCTCTCTGCCGGTCCTGTTGTCAAGTTGAAACCAGGCTTCTCCTTTCGGCACATAGTAGTTGCGGGCAATCTGGTAGTCAGTATCGAACTGCTTGAGATTGTAAGGGAAAAGCATCGAGAAATTCCCCTCCGAATCCCTGTGTATAAGGTAGACGAAGCACTTTTTCCTGATCTGGATCATCATCTTGAGCTTGTCCCCCGACGACAGGACCATTCCAGCAGTTACCGGTTCCACTTTGGGAGGGTTCGAGGCGGCGCGGATCGCTCCAAAAGCCCAGAGTATACGGGGATCGCTGCTATCTTGCCCCGGCCCCGCCATCAGAATCGAATGAAATAGAAATAAGAACACCGGCGTCAAACATAAAAGGTTTCTGCCAAACCGTCGCATACTCTTCACCCCTTCTTTATAATGAAATTCGGTTCTGCAATTTTAGCAGAATAAGATCGCTTCTCAATGGAAATTGATTGATAAATGGCTGTTGACCATGTGGTGGTTTCAGGATACAAGTTTTTGTTGAAAGATTGATGAGGGGGCGCTGCATGATCATAAACGATGATATCCTTGAGCAAACCTGCAAGGATATGATTGAAACCATTCTGCTCTGTTTGCGGGACGCAACCAGGGGAACAATCTACAGAATCGGTCCAATGCCGGAGTTACGAACGGTTCGCGTCACATCCGGGGCTCGTGATGAAAAGACCGGCGAGATCTTATGGGGTATCAAGGAATATTCGGATTACGATTCTCCGGGGAAATGTTGGGAGGACTATAAAGACAGGCCGGGACAAGCATTGGAGGCAATGGCCTGGTGCGTTGAAAAGGGCAAGAGCTGGACTTCGGACGATCCTTACCAGGATTGCCGCAGTGTGCGCAAGCAACTGGCCAACGAACCAGAAGACTATCATCACATGGAGCCTGTCCTGATAAGCAGGTCCTATCTCTATGGGGACCAGACCGATAGCCTTGAATTCCCTGTCAACTATAGAGGGCTTCCCATCTGGAGAGACTGCCAAAATTTAGTCATCGCGGTAATAAAGATTCATTTCAAAAAAGAGTTGATAAAAAGAGGAGACCGCTCCACAAAGGTCATCAAGAAACTCTCCCGCACTCTTGGCACGCATATGCTCTCGATCCACATCAGGGAAACTCTTGCCGAAGCCCACCAGGACCTTGCGCGCCAGCGGCTCCAGAGCTGCAATGTTTTGGCCCACGAACTGAGAAATACACTAATTAAGCTCGGGTTCATCTTTTCGGCCGTAAATGCCGAGATCAGTTTTTTGAGGGAACAATGGGAGGCCCAGATTACCATGGCCTGCCCGGAGGTCGAGAATAAGAGCGACATACTGGAGAGGTTGAGCCGGCTGATCGAATCAAAGCTTCCCCCGGATGACGGTCAAACCAGGCTCGAGCGCCTCTGCGAAAATCTCATTGCCGAACAATCCGAGCTCTGCAAGCCTGCCTCTCATGCCCGCCATCGGCGAAAAGTGGGTAGACAACAAAATCTTACCCAAGTGGCGGGAACTGATGGTTGAGAGCAAAGCATGGGATGAGAGCCGCGAAGAGATCGAAGCGCTTCTCAGCCGTCTTAAAAGCACGATGTGGCTCGGGACAAACGAGGAACTGGCGGGCAGAATCGAGCATCTGCCCCATGATCTCAGGTCGATCTGGCCCAAGCTTGCTTATATTGATTTTACAGTGGACAAGCTGGTTATGCTGGAGCAGATTCTTAAATTCCTTGACCATCCAGAACTGAAAATTCCTCACAAGCGGCAGACCAAAAAAGTCTTGACCTCCCTCAAGGCGCTCGTCGAAATGATCCCTGAAGTGGAGGAAAAGACAAATCGCATTATCCTTTCCCTGAGGAAAGGTTCGTTTGAAATGTAGGGAGCGGGAAGCGGGAAGCGGGAAGCGGGAAGCGGGAAGCGGGAATTTTCTTCCACGCGAAGACGCAAAGAAAGAAAAATCAGAAAAATGTCCGACGACGGACTTCAGGAAATACATTGATGTTTTGGTTTCCGGAATATTGCCTCCCGCCATCCGCCTCTCCGTGCTATAAAAAACTGTTTGCTCGTTCAAGATATAGTAATTTCTCTTTTTTTCGCATCTTCGCGTGAGAAGATATTGTCCCCCGCTCCTCCCCGCTACCAGTCGTAAAACAGTTCTTCCCTGGTAAGAAGCTCACACCCGGTTTTTGTCACCCGAACCATGTTTTCAAGCCGCACTCCTCCAAACCCCGGCAGGTAGATCCCGGGTTCCACAGTAACGACCATGTTCTCTTCCAGAATGGTTGGGTCCACTTTCCTGAGACCGGGCTTTTCGTGAACCGCAAGACCAACTCCATGTCCCAGCCCGTGGCCGAAATTGTCCCCATACCCGGCGTCCCTTATCAGGTCGCGGGCCGCCGAATCGACCGTAACCGAATCGACTCCCGCGTGGATTTTTTCCTGCGCTGCGAGCTGAGCCTGACGGACCGCTTTGTATATCTCCATAATCTTGGGAGCAGGCCGGCCGTAAATCCATGTGCGAGTCATATCTGAGCAGTAGCCGTCCAGTTTGGAACCAAGATCGAGGATAACCGTGTCTCCTTCACCGATTCTGCGACCGGTGGGAACTGCATGGGGAAGAGCGGCATTCGGACCGGCGGCTACTATAGGCGGAAACGAAACCGCATCTCCTCCGCCTTCGCGGATCGTCTTTTCTATGAGCCAGGCGATTTCCTTTTCGATTTTACCGGGGGCCAGAACGTTCCACGCTGCTTGCAAAGCTGTTTCGGAAAGCCTGATCGATTTGCGGATTTTTTCGATCTCTTCATCATCTTTTATTATACGGAGCCGCTCAACGAGGTCTTCAGCACCGATAACCGCTCCGGAGGGCCTGGCTTTTAAAAGCGCTTCCTTCACCTCCGCGAACCTTTTGATGGTAAGGAAATGCTCCTCCACCCCCACCCTGTCGCACTTGAGTTGCAAAAACAACTCGGGCAGAAGTTGCTTAAGCCCCGTGGAATAAATAGCCAACTCGAAATCCGGGGCCTCCTCTTTCGCGGCCCCCTCATATCGCGGGTCTGTCAGCAGGTATTTCGCCGTTTGGGTTATCAAGAGGCAACCGGAACTTTCGGTCAATAGAAGGTCCTCTGCTTCAAACCCGCTGAGATAGTAGCGGTTTTCGGGGACCGCCACGAGAAAAGCGTCAAGCTCTTCGTGCAGCATTATTTTGCGAAAACGCTCAACTCTTTCTGAAAAGATGTTTTTTTCCATATCTAAACTTCTGCCTCCCTGATTAAATTCAAAGTTAGTAGAAAGTAATTAGAGTATAAGAGCATTTCAACAACTATTATGAACCCCGCCCTTTCCCGTCCGAACCCGAACAAAGCCTCGCAGGATTCATACGAACAGGAGAAAGCCGAACAAGCCGCACATGCTGCTGACGAACGCTCTTATAATGCTTATTAATAATAATTACAAATGGTTACTATTTCGAAGAGGAATGTGGGATGAAAAAAGATTGCGTTTACAGAAACAAGTGTTACCGGCATGGTTCTTCGCTTAAGTTAAACGGTGAGGACCTCTCATGTAATGACGGCCAGTGGAAGAAGCAGGAAGCAGAGAACGTAAAGCAGGAAGCGTGAAGCGAGGAGCGGGGAGCGGGAAACGAGGAACTGCTTCCCGCTCCCTGCGTCCTGCGTCCTACATTTCAAGGGCCTGATGCGGACACACGGATACGCAGACGCCGCATCCTGTGCATATCGCCTCATCGATGCGGACGGGTTCTTTTTCGCCCCCGGGCAGTATCGCCGGGCATTCGAATTCCTTGCAGCAAAAATCGCATCCCTTGCACTTTTCCGTAACACTGACCTTCGCCGTGTTTTTCATGTGGTTGCGAGCGGTCCATCAGGCAGGGCCTTTTGGATATCACGACAGCTATACCGCCATTATCTCCAAAGGCGTGCTTTCGCGGCCGAGCGAAGAATCCCGGTGAATTTTTTCAACTCATAAGGATCGCTTTCTTCTATAAATTTGACTCCGCATGCCCTGACGATGTTCCGCAATGGAGAGCCCGGGCACGGCCTCCCCGTCAGGTTGAAACCCAGGGCCGGAGTAGGTTGATGCCCTGTCATGGCAGTCGTGGCGTTGTCCATGACTGACCAGGACGAAGCGCGCACCCTGAACGACGGCGTTGATCAGCGCCGGTATTCCCGCATGGAAGAACGTGGAATCTCCTATGGTGGCGCATATTGCCGGATAATCCTCGCCCGCGCTTTTAAATGCATGATAGAACCCGGCAGCCTGGCTGATGGATGCGCCCATGCAAAGCACCGTGTCGACGGCGCCCAAATTCAACCCGAGTGTGTAGCAGCCGATATCGCTCGGGATAAATCCCTTTGGGAAAAACTTTCTTTATTGCGAAAAATGCAGCCCTATGGGGGCATCCTGCGCAAAGCGTGGGCCTCCTGCCGGGAAAAGAAGGGGCATCCACGGCACTGCGGCGGGAGGAAGTTCGAGGAAACGAACGGACAGCCTGTTCTCGACCAGCTCAGGCAAAAGTTCTCCTGCTGAAGGTATGTTGCCCGATCCCGGCCGAACACTTTTGCGCGGTCACGTAACTGCGTCTCGATAACCGGCCCGCTCTCCTCGAGCACCAGCACGCGCTCGTAGCGTGCGAGCAGTTCTCGGCTGAAGGCGGCCGAAAGCGGGTAGGGCATCAATACCCGATATACCGGGACGATATCCTGAGATCCCAAGGTCCGACATAACATCCTGAAGATAGGCCAGCACTGCGCCGGACCCCACTATACACACTTTGCCGGATGTCTCGGCGCTGGAGAGGGATTGAGAAGAGCCGGCAGAAAAGCGCCGATCATCTGAAATCCTTCTGATTTTCTCATTTAGTTCCCGGTGCAGAGTTAAGCCTGAATTTAGGGCGTC
The DNA here is from genome assembly GCA_963725365.1 of uncultured delta proteobacterium. Classification (GTDB taxonomy): domain Bacteria; phylum Desulfobacterota; class Syntrophobacteria; order Syntrophobacterales; family Syntrophobacteraceae; genus SbD1. The sequence goes on from CAVRZU010000066.1 coordinate 17,016, forward strand.
GCCGCCCACCGTTGCGGATTTTTCTCGAAAACGGGGACTTTCCCGGCGCATAATCGGGCTGAGTTCGATATCCTGCCTTGCATGGCACACGCGGGTTGTCGGCCGGAGCATCACGGGGATCTCGTAGCGCTCGGACAATGTGTAGGCAAGATGGGCAATTCGGCGGGCATCAGCGGGGGAGGTCGGGTCCAGCACGGGAATTTTTGCAAACATCGCAAAGAATCGGCTGTCCTGCTCGGTTTGAGAACTGTGCGGCCCCGGGTCGTCGGCCGAAATGACAATGAAACCGCCTTTTACTCCCGTGTAGGCCGAACTCATGAGCGGGTCGGCTGCAACGTTCAGTCCGACCTGCTTCATGATCGCGGCCGAACGTCTTCCCGTGAAGCTGTTGGCCAGCGCCACTTCATAGGCTACTTTTTCATTTATCGACCATTCCAGGTGTATGTCGAGGCCGTTTTCTTTTCTGAATCGAAGACAGTGCTCCAAGGATTTCCGAGGCCGGCGTTCCCGGATATGATGCTGCCATGTCGCACCCGGCCTCAGCAAGCCCGAGTGCGATGGCCTCGTTTCCTAAAAGGATTCTTCGTTCGCCCACCTAAAGGGCTTTCCCTCATGATGTTTTAAAAGGAAGATCGAATGAAAACTTAACAGGACTCCCGGAGGTCAAGCGGGCAAAAAAGGCCCCACACAACAGCCCACTTGCAACGTACCTGTAGCTCGTCTTCTACGGCGGCGCAAACCCTACGGGTGCCCCGTAGCCTTCGGGTGTTGAGAGAGGCTATGACAGCCTGATAGTTGCCGACGCGGACGGTTAGAGTGATAATGAGTTGTCTGCCTTGAGAAGTGCAGTCAGGCATTGCGTGGGTTCGGACTCCGGGCGGCCCGATTTCAAAGGCCGGCGTCTTTTTGCCTCAAGGCAGACACGACACGGCCATGGACTGCCTCGACCTCTTCGCTTGGGATCCAAGTAAAAATTTTCACAATATATGGTGTCGATCATTCCTTCCCGGTACATCTGAAACCAGAACGGCATCGAAGGATGGAAACCGATTCGGATCGGCAGAATCGGGAAATTCAAGAAATATCAGGGCCCCTGAATGTTTCTCTGAGCCACCTGAGGGCTTCCCTCCCCATACCATGGCGCTTTTCGCCGCAGACTTCCAGGTCGTAGAGCGTAATCTCTTGTGCCGCCATCGTCGTTAGACACAGGCTCAACTGCCCCTTAAACGGCCCCGGGACCTCAAAGCGGAGGAGTTCCATGGGGCCGTAGCCCTTCAGGACGGTGAGCAACTCGGGAATCGAGAGGCTGCTGTGGTATGCCTCCCAATTGGCGCCTTTCCATTTGATACTTGCCATATGAGCAAGCTCCTGAAATCCGGATCGCAACAATCTCCGGAATGATTTTGAACCAAGGCCCTTATCTTGCTTTGAGCCACCGACACCGCACGACTCAACGCCGGTGTCCATGCAGGGATTGAAACGGCAGGAATCGCTTATGTTCATTCTGAACAATGACACAAGAGCTTAAGAGGAGGGTCTTGTTTCAAGCAGTCCCTGCTTTCGAAAAGCAGGATTCAGAAGCGATTGCCTTTCTGCAGCACAACCGGATGAATCCCCAACCTATGGATCTCAGGGTAAAGCTCATACAGCCTGGACTTGATCGTCATCGGTTCGCGTCATAGGAGCTCCATGTCGTCATAAGGAGGTCGAGAAACAATTCTGACGGTCCGGTCTTCCGGCGCGGGGACAGAGCCGGGAACAAAGTCGATTTTTGCTAATACGCAACTGTCGCAAAGCTTCAAAAAGAGCAATTCCTACGGTAGTTGCAAGGTTCAGACTCCGACCCTACCCTGTCAATGGGTACTTTATACACATCTCCGGGGTAAGAAGCAAGCAATTCTTGGGGCAGACCCTCTCGTCTCGGGTCCGAAGACCAGGCAATCACCGGGCCGAAAAGTGAAATCATAGTAGGGCATTCGGCAGCATGGGCCGAAAAGTAGACCAGCCGTGAAGGTTCATATCCGTATCGGGCGGCTTCGAAATCGGGATAAAGCTTCATCCGGACATAGGGCCAATAATCAAGGCCCGCTCGTTTAAGCAGTTTGTCTGTAATTTGAAAACCAAGTGGGTCGACCAGATAGAATGGCGTACGGGTGGCCGCGCAGGTCCGCGCAATATTGCCGGTGTTCTGAGGTATTTCCGGCTGATACAGAAGCACACTTAGACTTTCGCGCGTATGCAACAGAGCAGGTCCGGGTATTGTCAGAGTAAATCCTCGTACCGTGAAAATCAATCGCCATTGCCTGTGCGAACTGCCCGCACAAAAAAATTGGCGTAATTTTCCTCCACCACGTACATGTCGCCGTAATAGAAATCGGCATAACACGCCTGATGTCCATGGCCCTCGCACTGCGTCGAAGACCAGCAATTGCGCTGCTTTTCAAATACCGGATCGATATAGAGGCCGCTTATCCGGTTTTCGTCGGGGACAATGAGACTGGCCAATTCTTCTTTGGTAGGGTAGCGCCAATCAATGTATCCACCGAAATTATCGGCATTGAGTTTTTGAATGTATTCAAAACCATCCTTCCAAACGATCCTGTCGGTGGACGCGCCTCGCTGCCACATCAAACCGGTTTGTTTATCCAGGACCACCTTGTCTTTCTCCACAATAAACCGTTCTTCCATGATACCTCCCAGCGTATATCGATCTGACCCGAAGCCAGATGCCACAGAGCGAGCAAAACTTGAGAACTATACTCAAAAAAGCGGAAAAACAAAAGATAGAAAGATCTTTGTGTTTCTAAAAAAATTCTTTAACTCTTTTGTGGCACATGCCGTTAATGTGATCGCAGGGGGGGGAAATATTCTTGATTTATTTGATCTGGCGCATTTGTCCTTTCGAGATAGCCAGTCTGGAAGGATACGCGGGGTTGAGGACAGTTCTTATCCTTGGTTACAAAGTCCATTCGTGCTATAAGTTGTTGCAATCCAGTTACTGAGACCTCGATTTGAGCAAAGGATTTGGATTGATGTCAATCAAACCGCTCGATGATAAAGAAGTCCGCTATCAGATTTCGCAAATTAAAGAACTCCCCTCTTTGTCTCATTCTATGAGGAGACTGATTGAAATAATGCAATCCGAAATCGGTAACCCGGGAGAGATCGAGAGAATTGTCCGCCACGATCCCTCGCTCGTTGCCAAGGTCCTCGTTGTTGCCAATTCGAGCTACTATGGGTTCCGGCGCCAGATCAATTCAATTTCAAAAGCGATAACGGTCGTAGGCGCCGACCAGGTAAAAACAATCTGCATTTGTACTCTATTGATGGGCCTTCTTTCCAACGGGGACTTAATTGATCCGGCTCTACGGGAGATGCTTTGGAAACACGCCTTCGCCTGTTCAAGAATTGGAGCCGAGATTACAAAGAATCGCCCTTGGATCAGCACTGACGAAGCAGCCGCCCTCGGTCTGCTTCATGATCTTGGCTGGATTGTGATGGCAACCTGCTTTAACGAGCATTTTACCGTTATTTTCGAAACCGCTGCCAGGCACAAAGTTCCCGCCTGGTTCGTCGAGAGGCAGTACGGTCTGGTGCACAGCGAGCTTGGCAAATGTCTGGCGTCCCGATGGGCATTGCCGGAAGTGTTCAGGGCAGTCATCGAATTTCATCATTTTCCTGACAAAAGCAGTTCCTTCAAGACCGAAGTCAGATTGATGCACCTGGTCGAATGTTCTTAGCCATTCGCGTGAATACCCCGGCTTGGTCAATGAAGAAAGCACCCTGTCCCAATGCCGGGAACTCTACATTTCCGAGGAGGAATGGGAGGAATATCAGGAGAGCCTGGAGAGCATCTGGCCTGAAGTTGACCAGCTCTGGGACCTGCTCGGCGACAATTCCGCCGGCGGCGCAGCATCGCAGCATGGCCATTAATGACCGGTACATCACCAAGATACAGAGAGGACAGGATGGACCAATTTGTTGATCAGGCAATGAAAATAGGACTGATTGAAGCAAAGGGCCGCGCTGATGAAATGAGCGGGTTTTTGGCCATCATCCAACGTTTTGCGGAGGCAGTCTCAATTGACCAGGAAACAACCACCGCATGCCAGCATCTGGTTCGGATAATAATAGAGGAAACGGGGTTCGAGAACTGTTCGATTCTCTTCTGGGACCAGCAAATTGGTGAGCTTTCGCTGGGCGCCGCATTTGGTCTGGAGGATCAGTTCGAGGTTGCTTCCCGCCGCTACAGGCAAAATCCGAGATTTGGGCAGGCTCCCAGCATTTCGGGCCAGGTTTTTTCGTCCGGTAAGCCCATTTTTATTGAAAACACCGCCGAGCATCCGATCCCGGAGATTCAAGACGCCGTTGTAAAGCCGGTCTCGCTTGCTTGTCTCCCGGTTCTTCGTTTGGGCGTCCTTAACCTGAGTGCATATCATCCGCAGGAATTCACGCCCCGGATCAGGCGGGGCTGGGAAATGATCGGCAATATAGTCGGGCATCTTGTAGTTGGACTTCAAAGTTCAAAAGATACCGGCCGGCAGGCGCAGGAGGACCAAACCCAACCGGAAACCGCAGCCTCCGGACCGCAAAGACTCCTTGACTTCCAGGCTTCCGACCTGGTCCTCGATTTCATGCCCCAGGGCATCTGCATTCTCGATACCGAAGGCAAAATAGTCCGAACCAACCGCGCTATCGAAAAAATACAGTGCCAAAAGCTCTCTGAAATAATAGGCCGATCACCCGCTGTGCTTTTCCAGGACCCGGCCAGTTTCCAAAAGCTCCTCGTAAAGGCGTCCGGTATCCGGGGCAGGACGGGTGGAAAAGACCGATGTGAACCTTCTCAACGCATCGGGAGAAACCTACCTTGCCGATATTAACCTGGTTCGGCTGGCCGAGGGGGACAGGTGGGCCGGCTACCTCCTTGTAATAGAAGACATAACAAGGAAAAAGGCCTTCTCAGATAAAATCATCCAGTCGGAAAAGCTTGCCGCGCTCGGCACCATGGCCGGAGGCGTCTCCCATGATTTCAATAATCTTCTGATGGCGATTCTCGGACACATTCAGCTCATTTTGCCGCAAATCGAAGACGAAGACATACGGCGAAGACTTCAGAACATGGAAAAAGCGGTATACGACGGCTCCAATACCGTGCGGCGGCTTCAAAGGTTCACCGAGCGTGAACGGGACCCAAAAGCGGTTTCCTCTGCAATCGATATTCAAGAAGCGGTCAAGGACGTTGTCGAACTTACCCGCCCGCGGTGGAAAAATCTCATGGAAAGGTCCGGGCGAACCATAGATATACAGACGGATATTCGGAAAGACTGCCTGGCGGCCATGAACGCCTCGGACCTCAGGGAAGTCCTGACCAATCTTCTTTTCAATGCTATCGATGCAATGCCTCAAGGCGGCACTATCACGTTCCGGTCTTACCCGCAGGCCGAGCAGGTTATTCTCGAGGTAAGCGACACCGGAATCGGCATGAGCAAGGACCTCACGGAAAAGGTATTCGATCCTTTTTTTACGACAAAAGGGATCGGAAACTCCGGTCTTGGGTTGAGCGTATCCTGGAGCCTCATCAGCCGCTCCGGAGGAGACATACAGGTAAGGAGCAAGCCCGGCAAAGGCACCACTTTCATTATCAAGCTTGCCAAAGCTGAAGCAGCAAAGACAACGCTTGCTTCCAAAACAGACGAGGAGTCAAACTCCTATCGTTTGCTGCTGGTCGAAGACGACCCCGAGATCCTGAATCTTCTCCAGGATATGCTGAGGTTGAAAGGGCACCGGGTTACGGCGGTGAACGACGGCGAGAAGGCGCTCGAACTTATAGATTCCAATGATTACGATCTGGTTTTGACAGATCTCGGGATGCCGGCGGTAAGCGGTTGGGAGATAGCCGAGCGGGCCAAGGCAAAAAATCCCCAGTTGCCGGTATTGATGATAACCGGGTGGGGAGCGCAATATGAGGACTCCGAACTAGCCGGCCGGGGCGTGGACCTTATACTTTCAAAACCCCTGAGCTGGGACAAGCTGCTGAGTTCGATAGAAAAGTTGCTTTAGATCCCCGTGGTGACCAGCTCTTCGCAATACTCCAGCGCGGAAGGACTAATCTGTCCGGTTCTGGTTTTCAAACACCTTCGTCTGATCGACCGAACTTGCGAACAAAGTTGTTAATGCTAAGAATTGATTGAAGCGCTTCCCAGTCAGGTCCACCTTTTCTGCGGGCCTCGGCAATCTTCTGTAGCAGTTGGTAGTCCTCGTTTTCCATCATCAGACGACCGAGAAGAACTTCAAGTGATTGGGGGCTCGACATGTCAGTATTTTTATCAATCTCGGCGCGCAGTTCCTCAAGATTCCTTTCATTGCGGTCAAGATAATCCGAGATTATTTCCAGGGCCACCCACTCCTCTTGATTCGTAAGAGCACCCTTTACGAGAAAACGGAGTTTTTTGCAAAAGTCCAGGTAATGGTCATAGAGCAACTTAAAACTCTTTTGAGTCGCGATCATATGTTCACGTAAAAGGTCCCTCATAAGCTAGTCCCTCACGAAGAACAGAGCGATTGCAATGGCAACCACAACAGATGCTTTGAGGAATCGAGCGGGACATAACGGCCGCACGCTTGAGTGAACCGCGCTGCATTCATTCTCTAGGAATTTTCTCCTGGCACACTTGCCCTGATAAATTGCTTAATCCGGTTCCAAACCGCCCCTTTTCTTCCCGACTGATTTTCCGCTTGAATCATTAACTTATTCCCTGCATCACGATAGCCGGCCGGCAGCAGGCTAAAATCGGGAAAATCACCATTGCCTGCTAATGAGGCCCTCTCGGCAAGACCTCTCAGTCTTAATTCTTCAAGTCCTTTCTGCGTATCAGCCAGCAGGTCCCCCAACATTTCAAGAGCCAGGCTCTCATTTTGCTCCCCTTGTCCAGCCCGCAAGAAAAATCTGATTTTCCTGATCAAATCGTATTGATTTTCATAGAGGTCAGCGAATACCTCCCAACTGACTACACCCAATTGGTAAGATTTGTTTTCCATGCCGGCTCCGAAACCTGTAAAAAAATGAGATAACCAGCAATTAGCTCTGGGAATTGAAGTCTTTCATCTGCATTTAACCACAATGATCAATTTAATGTCCATAATTCTTTTCTTTGCGTCATGAGACGAGCTTCAGCGCTGCAATGATTACGCGGATGACGCGCATTCGCGGAAAGACCCTTTGCTGGCAGGTATTTTGATTTTGCCCTGCAACAAGGCAACTGACGATTAGCTTGATCCTTTTCCCAAATTCTTGTAGGTTTGCAGTAACGGGTTAATAACTGCTCACCTTTCCACCGTTAAAACACACCGTCTGATGAGGGACCGGCCAATTGGACATTGAGACTTTTGCCCAGCAGTTAAGGATCGAACGGCTGAGACGAGGGTGGACATTGAAGCAGGTCTCGGATCTCACCCGAATCAATGTCACTATACTCAAATTGCTCGAGGAGAAGAGTTTCAAAAAAATCGGCGATGACCGCACGATCGAGACGCTGCTTCGGACCTACTCGAAAGTCTTGGGAGACGTGGGGCCTTCTCCTGGATCATTTTCTTCGGCCCCACCCAAGAGCAGTGGTCGAAAGCGCTACCTCCTCCGATACGGTTCGTATCTCCCACCCATCCTGGCCGCCGGCTTGATCATAGCAGTTATTGCAGGGTTAGGGCTGCTCTACAATGAGTTTGGGAACAGATCCATTGCCTCTAACATACAAATCCCCGAGGTTAGATTAGAGTACCGCTCTGACCAATCTAAAACGGAGGAGAGTAATGTTGCGCCCGGGGACAGAAAGAAAAATGCGGCATCGCAGGATGGAGAGATCCTGTTCGCCGGCCCCGCAGGAATTGAGAACCACGAGGACGAAACTAAGGTTGACAGAGATAACATTGAGCTCAGCGGTGAAAAGGAGGGAAACACATCATTGCCTGTTAAAGAAAGCCTGGCCTCCAATCTCGCCCAGAAGGAAGTGCAGGAAGCTCCCGCAAAAGAAGACACTCTGCACGATGGAAAGCCAAGCTCGGCATCAACATCCGATGATAAGGTATTTGCGCCCGCAGACCGGTCCGGATCAGAGGACGCCCTGAGCTCAGCAACTGCAAATACTCGATCCATTGGTGTTCCTCATCAACTGGAACTCCGGGCAGCTGAAAAAGCCTGGATTCAAGTAACAATTGATGGAACAAGGCCTGAGAGTGAACTCCTTCAGCCTGGCGAAAGGAAAAAGTGGAAAGCATTCAAGAGGGCTGATCTGGTGATCGGGAATCGAGGTGGAGTGCAAATAATATGGGATGGCAGGCTAGTCGGGTTGGACAGTAAAAAATCCCGTGTAATACGGCTTTCACTATCTGATTCCGGCGCGTACTCAAGTGATGTAGAAAAGAAAAAAGATGGGCTTAAGACAACCAGTCATGGAAACGTCATATTACACTAATGACTAATTCATAATCCTTCACCATCTAATCCATTAAATGGCTACCATGATTCGTAAGCCTCATACTGTCACTTCATCCCGCAAATACTGTTGATTCCATCTCGGTGATGCCCGAACAAGTTCACTCTCATCTTTCGCTTCCAAGAAATTCTTTAATTTTTTTATGGTACATGCCATTAATGTGATATTAGTTGATAATCATTATTAGTTTGATTTGTGTGCTCGTTGATTAGGGATATCAAGTCCGGAAGAACACTCGACGTTGATGAGGACAGTTCTTATACTTGGTTGTAGAGAGTCTGTTAGAGCGCTATAGACTCATGTAGTCCCGTGACCAGGATCTCGATTTGAGCGAGGGAATTTGGGCTGATGCCAATCAAAGCGTTGCATCACAAAGAAATCCGCTATAAGGTTTCACAAATTGCACAGCTCATCTCCCTGCCTCATTCTCTGAATCGGCTTATTGAAATAATTCAATCCGAAATCGGTACTCCGGCAGAACTCGAGAGCATCGTCCACTACGATCCTTCGCTCGTTGCCGAGGTACTCATGGTTGCCAATTCGAGCCATTATGGATTCCGGGGGCAGGTCAATTCAATTTCAAAAGCGATAACTGTCATAGGGTCTGACCAGGTAAAAGCGATCTGCGTTAGTACTCTTCTAATGGGCCTGCTTTCCAACGACACGGACTTAATTGGTTCGGCTCTGCGGGAAATGCTTTGGAAACACGCCTTCGCCTGCTCGAGGATTGCCGCCCGGATTACAAAGAAACGCCCCTGGATGAGCACGGACGAAGCAGCCGCCCTCGGTCTGCTCCATGATCTTGGCTGGATTGTGATGGCGACCTGCTTTAATGAGCACTTTACAGCTATTTTTGAAACCGCTGCCAGGAAGAATATTCCCCCCTGGTTCGTTGAGATGCAGTACGGCCTCGGGCACTGCGAGCTTGGCAAATACCTGGCGTCCCGATGGGCTTTGCCGGAAGTGTTTAAGTCGGTCATCGAATTTCATCATTTTCCTGACAGGGCCAACTCCTTTAGGACCGAGGTCAGGTTGATGCACCTGGTCAATGTTCTTAGCCATTCGCGTGAATATCCCGATCTGCTCAATGAAGAGAGCACTCTATCCCAATGCCGGGAACTCTACATTTCCGAAGAGGAATGGGAGGAATATCAGGAGAGCATGGAAATGATCTGGCCTGAAGTGAACCAGTTCTGGAACCTGCTCGGTTAAGAGTCAAACTCCTATCATTTGCCGCTGGTCGAAGACGCGCCCGAGATCTTTATTATTGCTCATAAATGCCGGTTATCGACGCTTCCCCCAGCGTTTTCCCCTTTATTGCGTTTTCAAAGTCGGTCAGCGTTGCGTTTTGTTTAAGCTCAAGCAGGCTCTCATTCAGGGCATAGATAGTTACTAAATACTGGTGCGGCCCCGTACCTTTCGGGGGCTGCGGCCCCCCGTATCCGGCCTCGCCAAATGAATTCCTCATCTCGACCGCGCCGGGGGGCATATTCTTTCCAGAGGCGCCCTCCGGAAGCGACATTGTTTCCGCAGGAATGTTTATAACCATCCAGTGCACCCATTTTCTTGCAACCGGGTTCTGATCCACTATACAAAAGGCAAATGATTTTGTCCCCCGGGGCGCTCCGGTCCATTGCAAGGGAATTGAAACATTGTGTCCCCCGGCCGCCGGCCGCGCATATTCACCGGGGATAGAGCCATGGTCCCTGAATGCAGGCGATGAAAGCTGCATCGCCGCCGCCTTCGTCTGCGAAGGGCTTATAGTCATCAAAACAGTGGCGGCCAAAAAAATGGCTGTTGCAATACCAATCACTTGAACCTCCTTCTTCAAGTAATTAAAAATTCTCCGCAAATCCCTCTGAATTCGCACCTTTCTTCGCAGACCCGCTCATCCTTGAGCCACAGGGGCGACAGGTCACCGGCAAAGATGGAGTTTAGCGCGGCGCTTACTGCTTCTTCCCAGTTTTTGAGAAAGGAACCGTGGTCCACTGCAGGATCGAAAACGACCTGGTGTTTCATTTTTCCCGGCGACGTCAGCTCGATAAAACCTGCCCCGCACTCATCGGCCTTTGGCGTTCCGGTGATTTTCCCACGCGATAGAGCAAGCAAATAGGCCGGGAGCTGCGGTTCAGTGTTCTCCTCGATCACTTGCGTCCTGCTCGGCAGCCTGCCGGTTTTGTAATCCCAGCACATCAGACCCTGTTCGGGATGTGAATCGATCCTGTCCACCCGCCCTCTGAGCATTGCCTTGCAACCATCTACCTCCAGGCCTTCGAACTGCCGTTCGACCGTCACCCACGTCCAGCCGCCGAGCAATCCTCTCCCAACCTTCATAAAGCCATTTCAGTAAAAGACCGGGGTAGCCGGACCGTCCTAACAGCCGTTCGAGCTCGACTTGCCAGACTGCATGACAGAGTCGAGGTTTGATAATATCAGTTGCGGTTTTTTTCAAAAGATCCGCCAAACCTTCCAGGCCGGCATCGGAGTCTTTGAGATCTTCCATTGCGCGTAAAACGAAAGAAGCCAGAATAGCATGGATGTTTTTGCCCCGTTCCAGTGGCGGTATCCCGGGTTCGAATTCGCAAAGCGCATCCAGGCCGAGTACATGGCGGAAAAAATATCGAGCCCGGCAAAGCAGCGCTGATTGCAGTTCACTAACCGTGATCGAATTTGAGAATCGGCAGCGGTTGTGTTTGGTACCCGCACTGGTCGATACAGGTATCGGGTATCGGGTATCGGCCACAATGTTCATGCCCGCAAATACTCTGCCGCACCCACCGCGCCCTCTGCATGGCAGGAAGCCTGTGCCTCCACGCTATTACGGGATCGATTTGCTTCTCGTCATCTTTTTCCCAGAACGGCGACTGGATGAGGATTTCACCATCTTTTGAAATCGCGGGACGGCTGAGGACAATGTCAGGGGCGGCGGCCATAAAGTTCGCGTAAAGATAGCGGGCAAAAGCGAACTGACTCTCGATGGTTCCGCCCAGAACTGTGCGACGCTCCGAAGAGCTAAGCAGCGGGAGCGCCCTGGCGGGTTGCGGGAAAGATCCCGAAACAAAACCGGGAAGGAATATCTTGCGGAAAGTAAGTCCTCGAACGTCGAGTCGGCTAAGGACCTGGATTCCGGCATCCTCGAACCCTCTTTTCTGAATCCGCACGCGGCCGGCGGCCGCATTTAGGAGCTCGAAAAATTCGTTGGCGTTCAGCCGAGTTTGCCCAAGGACCGCTTCGAACTCGGAAATTATCCGGACCAGGTTGTCCCATGCGATCTGGTCCATCTCGTTGGCCAATACCGGGAACTCAAAGGCTTCCCAAACGCGGCGCAATGCACCAGTCCAGTTTGAAACAATTTGCGCGCCTGGAACCCGAAAAGGGGCCAGCACCGCGCTGATCCTTTCGCACCCTTCGGGAAAAATTTCTTCTACCGAATCGCGAACAGCATGGAGCAAAAAATCGATGCCGCTTTCGATTCCCTTTTCGCGCCAAGTCCTGTCACAATGGCTCAAACGCCTGTTCCACCGGGACAGGGTCCCGTAATAAGGGGAGCGAAGAAAGGCGAACAGGTCATCGCGCCTTTCGCCGCCAAGCGCGCAGCGGATCGGCAGCACCGCTGCATTGTAAAGCCCGTAGCCGGCAAGGTTGCGGTCAGGACAAAGATTGTAGGCAGCCAGATCACCGCTGAGAGGCTCTCCTAGTATATCCCGGAGCCCGTTTGAAATGGCGGGGCTGTAAACGGAATCGCAAACGATCGCGATTTCATGGGGCGCATATTCTGCTGCACACGCCGGCAGAGCCTCCATAAGCCCTGTGATTTCCTGCTCGGGGTCAGCGTAAACCAACCGCTGCGGCCGGGCTTCGCCGGATGGCAGAGCGAAAAATATCGCGCCGGCTTTCTTTTGCAGCACTTCCAAAAGGTGTTTTTCCCAATACCCGGCAAATTCGAAGCCAACAAAGGCCATTTGGCCCAAATTTGCCGATCCCTCCAACCCGGAAAGGCTTTGCGAGATTTTTTCGGGCAGCCGCGCAGGGTGAAAAAATCCGCCGTCGGCCAGCCTGCGGTCAAAGGAGCGCCAGACTTGCCTCCGCCACTCCATCAGCCGGCCGACCTCCTGGCCCTCACCCGGGTCCATTGCATACCTCAGGCACTGCTCAAAGCTCTCATTTAGAAGCTCAATCAGCTCGATATCGGCATTCACAGGGTCGGGCGGCGGCACTTCATCCAGGCAGTCCTTCAAATATCGCCATCTTAAAAAAAATGATGAAGCAGGCATCTCCTCCGGCCACAACTCCGTCCAATAGTTTTCCATCCACCGGTTCAGAGTGAAAATCTTAGGACTTTCCCATCCGGACTTCCCCTCTTCGATTCGCCTCAATCGGAATTGCCGTTGTATCTGATGAACAAACCTCTCTGTTTCGGCCAAAACCGTATAGCCGTTTTCAAGAAGTTCGAGCAGCTTGTCGTGAAGGTCCTGATTGGTCATATAAAAGTGATCGGTTGAAAGTGAACGGCAAAAACTTGCCTCATTATCGAAACACTAAGCAGAAGAAGCAAGAAAAAGCAGAAACTGGTTTTAAACGAGATCAGAAACTATATAATAGAACCTTATCGCTCAAAAGTCGCTAAATTATGTCCAACCCAACCAGCGCGCAGGAAGCAAAAGTGAAGGGTAAAAACGTTTTCTCCAGTGTTTTGGAATGTATCGGCAATACTCCGCTCATCCGGATCAACCGGATGAACCCGAATCCGGCCGTCACGTTTTATATAAAGTTCGAGGCGAAAAACCCTGCCGGTTCCGTAAAAGACAGGGCGGCCCTTTCGATGATCGAGGCGGCGGAGCAGGACGGGCAGCTTGTTCCCGGAAAGATCATCGTCGAGGCAACGAGCGGCAATACCGGAATCGGCCTTGCGATGGTCGCGGCTGTGAAGGGCTACCGTGTCCTTTTTACCATGCCGGAGACTGCCAGCCTGGAGAGGCAGAAAATTCTCAAGGCCTTTGGCGCGGAACTCCTGCTCACCCCCGGCGCCCTTGCCACAGACGGGGCCATCGAAGAAGCCTACAACCTGGTGAGGGAAAACCCCGACCGGTATTTTCTCACCGACCAGTTCAACAACCCGGCCAATCCTGCTGCTCATTATCATGGGACAGGGCCGGAGATTTACGATCAAACCGGGGGCAAAGTCACCACGATCGTGACCACTCTCGGGACAACCGGGACGGCAATGGGCATTCTGAAGGCGGTAAAGGAGAGAAATCCCGCCATCAGGGTTGTAGCCGTCGAGCCTCTTCCGGGGCACAAGGTCCAGGGGCTCAAGAACATGAAAGAATCCTATGTCCCGGGAATTTTCGACCGCTATGCTCTTGACGAGATTGTCAATGTGAAGGACGAGGACGCTTTCGAGGCTGCCCGAAGACTGGCCAAGGAAGAAGGCCTGTTTGCCGGCATGAGTTCCGGGGCTGCGATGGCCGCCGCTATGCAGATAGCTTCTACGATGACGGAAGGCACGCTGGTGGCAGTCCTTCCGGACGGCGGGGACCGCTATCTTAGCACGAACCTGTTTACAACGATGATCGAGCCGGACTTCAGGTTCTATAATCTGATCGAGCGGCAGAAGGTGGAATTTAAACCGGTCAAGGAAGGAAAGGCGCGAATTTGCGTGACCGGGCCTCCGCTGGACCAGTCGCTTTCGATTTCGGATGCGCGGCGATTCCTGCTTGCCAGACCTGCTCTCAAGGTATCTTCCAGGCAAAAGATTTCCTGGTCGATGAGGTCGTCCTGATTCCCGATTTCGACAGCCGCACCATAAACAGTTCGATTGCAGCTGGAATGTGCATCGGACCCTATACACAGCAGCGCTTCGAGTCCTTTCTCAGCGACCTGGATTCGCTCGCAATCAAAAGGGCCTATCGATATCCGCGCACGACCGAACATCTCGACACCATAATAGAATTCACCCGCATGCTGATAACGAGGGAGTTTGCCTACGAAAAGCTCCGCTCGGTTTATTTCGACCTTTCCAGGAGCAACAACTACGGCAGACTCTCAGGGATGCGATCCCAAAAAAGTTCTCGCCGGTAAAACCGTTGACCTGAGCGCTTATGAAAAGCTCAACCCGAGCGATTTTGCGCTGCTAAAGAGATCGACCCTCTCAGAGCTAAAAATGGGCGCCTTTGTAAAAACCGACTGGGGCAACGTTATTCCGACGTGGCACATATCGGCGGCTTCAGCGGCCATCCATGATCTTGGGCCACAGATAGACATCGTGGTGAGCAGCATGGATTTTCTTTTCCCGCACCTGGAAAACGTGAGAGAAATTGGTGAAGCCATAACCGGCAAGCCTTTCGCCAATATCTGGATGATCGCGGAACGCGTCTGGTCGGCAAGGAAGGCCAAAGGCTCCGACCCGGTGGACGAAAGCAAGCCCGTGCGGGAGCTTTTGGAAACGGGATTTTCACCCCGCGAGATCCGTTACTGGCTCCTCAGCACTCATTATAGAAAGCCGATTCAGGCCACCTCTGACAATCTG
>CAVRZU010000067.1:0-10193 GCA_963725365.1 uncultured delta proteobacterium
GCAGTTTGCCGGCAATCCTTATAAACGTTAGCATACGGATCGAAACTGAAGTCCCCCAGGCCCCCGGCGTGGCGCTCGATCCACCCGTCCATATGCCGCTCGAAAGCCCCGTGATGATCGCTCCACGGCCTGCCTCGATGCAAATGCGGATAAGTCATCGCGTCGATACGATAGTGTGTCACTTTAGCAAGGGAGTACTTCGCAAGCCAGGCGAGCGGCCATTGGGTCACAACGTTGTATTCGCGCCAGGCATCGAGCGTGAAAGCGCACAGCCCCTCGATCGTTTTGATACAGTCGCCGTCGAGCCACTTGCCCGAAGCGTCCAGTTTGTAGGAATGTGCGTGATGGATCTCCGCGCACACCTTGAGATTGTCGTGATCGAGGATGTCCGGATAGGTCGCGATCTCGCACATGTCCTGCTCCTGGAAACCGTCGCAAATCAGGAATTTTTGAAACGGTTGCGACATGTAGTTAAGCGCAATCACTGGTGCGGTTTGGTGGAATATTTTATCCATGCGAACTCCGTTCGGGGTAAGGGGTTAGAGGTTATGGGTTATGGGGATTCCTCTTACCCATCACCTGCCATTAAGCCCTTGCCCTCCGTATCCATCCTTTAAGAAACTTCTGTTCTGTCGGGTGCCTGATCACAATCGACTGGAAGTGCGCGGCGCAAACAGCACGATATGCGTTTACGTCCGCACAATTAGCCGCGAGCGCCAGGGCCACGATCATTCCCATCAGAACACCCATGTTAAAAACTTTGGCACGCAGCTCCGGGTCGGCAACCTTATCGTCAAGCCTGTATTTCTGCCAGAAGTCCCGGTAGTAGATGCCGATAGCGTCGTCTCGAGTGAGATTGAAAATGTCGAGATGGGGATAGGAGCGCCTGGAAATTCCGAACATGGTTTCCCCTCCGGGATCGTCGGGATCATTGACATATCCCCCCTCCCAGTTAGTCAGGAGATCCTCCACGCTTTTTTGGAACTCTTCCGGGTAATCCACGGCGTCCTCCGTTATTTTAGATCGCGTCCTCACAAGAGATCGGACGCCGAACTATAAGCATATGACACGGCTTCCAACGTTTAACGCGGAACCCGAACAAGGTGAGGGTTCGTCCTCACAAAAGATCGGACGCCGAACTATAAGCGTCTACCGTGGGCACAAACGTTTAACGCGGAACCCGATCGAAGTGAGGGTTCAGATCGTAGATTGCAGATTTTAAAAATCTAAAATCTAAAATCTCAAATCTAAAATCTAAAATCTAAAATTTGTCAGCTCATCGCTGCCTGGTTGTGCCGATCCTGCGGCTCTGCCGGAGGCTTGGCCACAAACCCGGTATGAGGGGATACAAGCGCCCCGATCCCGGTGATGACGCCCACGATTTTAAGCTGCAGATCACCATCGATGTGGATGCCGTAGAGCTTGGCCAGTTCGGTGCAGGCCAGCCCCAGGGCGGCCCCGATCAGTGTAGGGTCCCGCCAGTACGGCACGCCGGAACGCGAATCCTTCTCGTAGTAAAAAATCAAACTGAAAATAGATTTAAGGATTTCCATCGCTCACGTTCTCCTTTTGCCATTGCCGACAGCTTGTCGCAGCAATCCCGGCATGAGCAATTGTGTCCTGCATGCCAGGCGTCTTTACAGGAAAAGCAGGGGCACTTGGTTACCAAATCCAACTCCAATGCACATAAAAGATCTGAGCTTTTTTGTCCGGCGAAATCAGTTGATCCTGAGTGCCCCAATCATCGGCTCCGATGAAGGGCCGCAGCATGTCGGCATACTCGTTGCCTTCATCTGCGGCCGCTTTCACCGACGTTAGCCATGCAGGATACGCCTGCCCTAATTCGTAGGGACCGGCGAGGTTGCCACCGGACTTGTACCCGACTTTATATCGGCCACGAGGTTTACCGCCGCAACGACATTTTGTTTGGTTGCGTCAGCCGCAGAGATCACATCGGCTTCGCTGAGTGTTCCGGCCTTATAAGCAGCCACGGTGCTTTGCAGGGTGCTTACCGCGCTATCGGCATCGTTTACCGCACCTACGATCTTGCCGACCGTTCCCGTGTCGTTTTTGAAAATGGCGCAAACAATGGGTGCGCCTTCGTCGGCGAATTTTACGAAATCTTTCCAGTACACAACGGCTTGAGACCAGTCTATTGCCTTGACTTTAGTTTCGACCTTGGCGTAGTCAGCCTTAATTGTCGAGCATCCCATCGTGTTGATCAGCAGCACCAGCAGGACAAAACCGGCCATGACGATGGCTGCCACGCCCGTCCACTTAACTATTCCTGTTTTCATCTCGTTTTCCTTCCGAAAATTACTGCGTTTACCCCATTCCCCAAGTCGGTCTCGGGTTGTATCTTCCTCGTTGTGTTACCCTATTTCCCCGGAAAGCCGGACAGCCCCCAACTCCTCTCTGCCCGGCTTTTCTTTGTTTAGCTGTTGTCCTCTTCGGTTTCGACCATGCACCCGAAAGTGCCCGCTCCCAGGCCGGTAGTGTTGTTAAAAATCTGGATAACGTCTCCGGTCCCTCTGAGGATCAACGGCTTATCGTTATTGATGCAGAAATCCCAGATCACCGGCTGAGCGATCATGCTGGCTGCCGGAGGAGCGATACCCATAATCCTGGCGTCGAAGGCAGCAAAGCCCGTCCCGGAAGTCGCAGCGGCGGTGTAGACATTTACCGTTGCCGTGGCGGCCTGATCGTTTTTGTCCATCTTTCCCGCCGTAAGCGCTGCAGGCGTTCCGGCAGATGCAGCCGTAGCGCGTCCAAGCGTCAGTTCCGCAAAAAACTTGGTTGCGCACTGCCCCCACAAGAGAATTTTCTTTATCCGGATCGTCTGTGTCGCCGAACCGATAATTTCAAGCAAGACGGCTGCACCCGTGGAATAAAACGTCTGGGTCACAGCACAGTAGCGAAAGGTCGGTTTGAGATGCTCTTCAGTGACCAAAAGCCGTCCGCACACATCCGCCTGAAGGGGGACAACCTGGCCGGATGTGCCAAATTGAAATGCCGTGTTTATCTCCCCCAAACCGAGACCTGGTGGTAAAGCATTGCTCTGATAATTTGGAAACGCCATATCAAGCTCCATTAGATTTTAGATTTTGAGATCGCAGGGCGGTGTCAAACTTTTTTCAAATCTGCACTCTGCAACCTGAACCCTCACCTTGTTCGGATTCGCGTTAAACATTCGAACCCGTGTCATATGCTTCAAGTTCGGCGTCCGATCTTTTGTGAGGACGAACCCTCACTTTGATCGGGTTCCGCGTTAAACGTTGGAACCAGCGTCAGACTCTTATAGTTCGGCGTCCGATCTTTTGTGAGGACGCAATCTAAAATTCCTTATTGACCCGCCGCCGTCATGCCGGATTTCACGGCTTGAGGCGCGGCCCCGAAGTTGGTTACATCAGCGGTCATCTCGTCAACCGGGTCGGGCATCGGCCCGTTTACCAGTCCGATTTCCTTGGCCATTTTCTTTGCTTCCGAGTCCACCGGCTGCATATGCGAGCCCGGGACCGTGCCCTCGGGGACCTCGACCACTTCTCCGGTTTCCCAGAGCCGGTTGTCGATGAACGCTTTCTCGAGCAGTTTGTATTTTGCCATATCAAAACTCCTTGTAGCGGGGAGCGAGAAGCTGTTTTTATTCCTGCTCCACGCTCCGTGCTTCCTGCTTCATGTTTTAAATGTATTGGTTGCTAAATCCCGACTTGTAGCCCATGAGAGGGCCAAGCGCCGCACGATCGAGAACGATGCCGGCGATGATCGCCCCGGCCGTCATGTTCGCAGTGCCGATGATGTAGCTGAGTTTTAGAAACTTCTGCACACCAAGGGGCATGGGAGTCCGGAAAATTTCGTAGCCGGCGACCAGGCTCGCAACCGGGACCAATGGAGTCCCCAAATCAAGCACGGTCCACGATCCGGGAGCGCCACTTCCATTGTCGGGCGCCGTTTGGATCTCGACCTGCATGGTGGCATTGCCCCCGCTCGTAAATGTGGTATTCACCCCGCAGTAAATCAGAAGCGCCGGATCGTTTCCAATACCGACATCGCGCCCGTTTCCGGAAGCCGAACCGGCAATCTGGCTGAGGTCGATGATGTTGGCGCAATCTTGGGTACCGACAACGAAAGTGGTGCCGGAGTTGACTGCGGTTCCCGCAAGAGAGCCCCCGGAACTCACGGCTCCGTCAAAAAGTAAAAGTGCATCCATTATCATGGCTAAATCTCCTGTAGCGGGGAGCAGGGAGCGCGGAGCGGGAATAAAACCGATCGCCCGCTTCTCGCTACTCGCTTCCCGCTTCGTGTTTAGGTTAAACCACTCGCGCCTCGGTATTGAGCAACTGGTCGCAGGTCCTGATTGGAATGCCCCTGAAGCTGGTCACCGGCTTTCCGTCGAACTCATCCATCCGGAGTAGAACGTTTTGTTTGTTGAGTGCCTGGATGTCGAGCCAGGTTGAAATCGCGCGGTTGCAGTAAAAACCCGCCTGCCCCAAGGTGAGCCTCGGGGCGTCGGAGGTCTGTACGTTTCCGGCCCGGGCCGGTTGCGTAGGCAAACGGTGAATCGCGCGGATCATGAGGTTGATAAGGTTTGGCGGTGTGCCACCGGAAAGAGTTGACACATCTATGTTGCAGATTCGAACCGCATATCTCCAGTCTTTGACCACGATTCCCGCGTCCCACTTGTAATGAGTCCGCCAGGCGTAATAGGGATTTCCGTTCCCGTCATAGACCGGGGTCTTTCCCATGTCTTCCTGCCGAAAACCGGCCTTTGCGCCCTTGGGGAAAATGCCGTGGACAGACATCGGCCCCCAGTGCACAAGCCAGATACTGGTGTTGGTAGAACCTGTGCCGCCCGCATCGAGCACGTTGTTTGCGGTTTGGGCGGTCGCAGTCGATACGCTCGGATACCTGGGAGCCAGACCCATGAAGGCGGCCGGCGTCGCGGTGATGTTGTTGTAAAAAATGGTGCCGACTATTTTAAACTAGTTGAACTTTCTTTTTCCTTTCCTGAACCGTTGCCTAAAGCTGTTTTAGGCAGGGAGTTGATCAAATCGTGAAGATGGTACGGAAAGACAAACCCATAGCCTTGCAAAATCTTATCAAACCTGACGGTTTGACCATCAGGCAGCGTAGAGCCATTCCCCTGATACTGGCGGCGAAAAGCATTGCTCAGGGCTGCGAGACTGCCGAGATCAGCACGGAGACATGGTATAAACCAAGCGTAAAGCTGATTCACAAATATTGTCTCTTTTGTCAGGGTGGAAGTTATGAACTCGTCAAAGATTGTATCGAGGGCGCGAACCACAGCGGAGTAAAGGGATGTTCGCTTTTCTCCTATCGCCTTGCCCGGAATCCGAATTATTCATCTGAGTCAGCGAAGAATTTCCTGAGAACCGGGAGCTGACGAGCGTTTTTTCACGCTGGAATCGACGATCAGTGAAGAGTGCATAATTGAACTCGTCAATACCATCCTTGGTAGGCTGATTTTCAAAAACAACTGCTGTAATGTTATAAAAGATAAACGGCTTTCGTGCCGGGCTAGGGTTCGCGGCCTGAAAAGCTCAACCCCCGATTGAGCCTGTCCGGCACAAACTCAACCATCGGGGATAAATACCACTGCGGGAGTGGAGTTGTGGACCCTAACGATGCTGAAAGAAGAGCGCTCGCTGATGAGTGGCGGGAACTTGCCCGGCAGAGACTTGACGAGTTGAAGAAGGAATATCCGGGAGAGTTCGGAGGTTTTCTCAATGAAGGGGTACTATTCGATCACGGTTTGAGGCTACGTACACGCGAGCAAGCACACGCGGAAACCCTGTTCCGAGAGCTTACCAAGGACATGAAGCTTTACAGCGTCCCTAAAAAGATGGAGGACTTTTGCATCCTGTGTGCGAATCTGCTGCATGTGTGTGATGACAGAGCCGTCGCCATTAAACCCATCGTCATTTCAATGAGCACCAATGAGTGGACAAAAGACCGGTACAGAGCCGCAGGTCAATTCGTACGTAAAGCCGTGCACATGCTGAAGGATAACGGAATGATTAACTATAAGCCTGGCATCCAGGCGATAAAGCGAAATTCCCGCATTTGGCCCAAGCCCGAGTTCCGTATGCGATTCCCAGACTCCATTAGTGACCCTGTGATTCCTGATTACATGCCAACCAATTTTGTCGTCATGAAGGATTCGAACGGCAAGATTGTTGATTACAAGGACAACACGGAAACTAACAGAATCCGGAGGATTTTGTGCACCAATGACATCGTTAACCGTACAGCCACGATTCAAGTCCACAAAAGGAACTCGTTACGCACGCTAAATACCACGCTCCATGCTGTTTTCAACGTCGATTGGGACAACGGCGGGCGTCTGTATACAGCCACCGAAGATGGTTATCAACATTTAAAACTAACGAGTGGAAAGCGTATCTACATCAATCATGAGCCTACCGTTGAGTTGGATTACTCTGGGCTTCATCCCCGGACGCTTTACGCTTGGGAAGGCCGTCAATCTCTATGGGGACCCTTACGCAGTCCACGATAACCCGAAACTGCGGAATTTCTTAAAGAGCTTGCTGCTCATATTCCTCAACTCCGAAAATGATACCGAAGCTGTCAGCGCCGGGAATAATGAAATCCACGAGATGTGCAAAAGGCGTGATTACTCCCTCTACCCGCTCGACGAAAAGTTCGGAGTCACGGTCAAGGATCTGCTGGGCAGATTCAAGGAAGCCCATCGGCCAATATCGAAATATTTTTGCAGCGGCGTAGCGAACAGTGTCATGAACGCCGATTCCAAGATTGCCTTACATGTCATCGAGCACTTCGGAAAAAAAAAGATTCCTGTTCTCGCAATCCACGACTCTTTTATCGTCCAGGAAGAGTACCGTGACGAACTTTACAGGGTTATGGATGAGGCTTACCGGGACAAGACAGGCGACTTCAAATGTCCGATCAAACAAGCCTAAGCAATTTGATCTCAAAGAAATAATCTTCAAATCTTATTAGTTATATATTGAGAGAAGATTGAGAGAAGATTGAGAGAAGGCCAATAAGATAAGTGAAAGAAGAAAGAATAGTTTAAGGCTTTTTTTAGTTGCTTGAGAAGTTGTTTGTTGAATGACAGGACTTCCTTTAGAATCGGATTTGTTCGCCGTCATGTAGCTTTGAATAACACTCTATTTTAGTTGCGGCACGATTTTTTTCGACCCGGAGCCGATGTACCACGAAAGCAATAAATCCAAATCCATGTAACTGTACGTTTTCCTGATAAGCCAGCCTTATAATTAAGAGTGAAAAGATTCTTTGCAATTTCATCGTTATTGTTTCGAGAGATAAACATTAAAGCCTTACAACACAGAACTTCCAGAAGGAACAGGCACTCTGCGTTTTTTATGCCTCCATCCCAAGGTCGAAAATAAGCGCGGTACCGCGCATCTACATCCTCTCATCATATAACTAATAAGATTCGAGAATTCTTCGACTTAAATTGCTGATGCTACCTAAAGCGGCACTGAGCCGACCAGACCGGCTCTTGAGTACCGAAGAAGCGAGTAAAGCGTTTCGGTGGCTTTTCGAAACTGCTGGTCCAGTGTCCAATCTTCTATTTCTAATAGCTTCATAAATTATTGACAAGTTCCATATTCCGGGTCAGTGCTTCCTTCATGTTCCGGCATAATCACTTCTCCTGCTGGAGTTGTCCAGATCGCTCTGCAAATTTTCCGGGGTAGAATCGGTATCCCTTCTCCTTCGATTGCTTGATGTATGGTCCAAAAAGATAATGCTTGCTTCCTCGTTGTAAAAAGGATCGCATCGGTGCTTCCTCTTTTCCAGTTCGTCCAGGACTCTCTTGTAATCCTCGTATTTCATAATGTTTACTCCCATTGAGTTTGCTTCGGGTCTTGATTGCGTGCGGCGCTTTTCATGCACCTCAAACCAACCTGTTTCCAGGCCACAAAGAAAGGTAATACTTAAGCAGATGAAACAAAAGGCCTTTTCACGTTTAGCTACACAAAAAAGGATCATTGCAGCGCATTGACGGCAAAAAGTCATAAAAGATACGCCTTTGTAATTACAATAAGTTCCGAATTTACCGATACAAAAAAGGGATAAACCGCCTGCTACGCCATACAGTAACAAGGCGGTCTCACAATTTCAGGTCAATGCAGCCAAGTGGGTACCTCATAGCCCTGTTCTCTCTCAATCGCAAAATGACCTCCGGTTATTTTTTCAACAACGGACCAACCCTCGTTTTTGCCAACACCCTGAAAAGTCAACTTGTAATCAGCTATTTGACCAGGATAATTACCCAATTCCTACCCCCTAAAAAACCCTTGATTCTGACTGTGACTTCGATTAATGTGCATGCAGAATGGTGTGGTTTATATTTCTTTCTTCTCTTCGCATTTCTTCAGTGTGCCCAGCTTTACGTTGCCGGAGGTAGTTTCTGTTTAGTCAGTAGGAGTCTATCTGTCTTTTCAGGGTGTTAAGTAATGTCGATTTTGCCCGTTATTCATGGGGCAACTTTTGTTTAGCTCTGCGGGAAAGGAGTAAACATACATGAATCGGCTGACAGCTTTAGTCGTCACCTTGCTCCTCGGGCTATTTGTTTTCATACCGCCAGCCCAGGCTACGTACAAATTCACTACAATTAACCCTCCGTCTACCCTTAGCAACCAACCCACTGGAATCAACGATAATGGCCAGGTGGTAGGTATTTCATTCTACAGCGGCGACTACAATGAAGTCTTTTTATACAGCGGCGGCGTCTTTACCATTACTAATTTTCCAGGTCCTGCCTATGGCATCAACGATAGCGGACAGATAGCAGGATTTTTCTCGGGCTGGGTGGTACCGGGCGCCGCAATGGGCCTTGTGGAAACCGGCGGTGTTTTTACTACGCTCAATGTTCCAAATGCCAGTAACACCTATGCCTTTGGCATCAATAATAGCGGCCAGGTGGCAGGGTATTACGGTGACGCTATGGGCTACCATGGTTTTATGGAAAGCGGCGGAGTTTTCACCACTATCAACTACCATCATCGGTGGGCTCTACCTTTGCCTATGGCATCAACAATAACGGCCAGGTATCTGGTTATTGCTACGGCACAGGCTGTAACTCCGGCTTTGTATATAACCTAGACAGCCATGTCTTCACTCCGGTTGCCTACCCATCCGCCGTTTATACAGTTGCCAATGGCATCAACGATAAAGGCCAAGTGGTAGGCTATTACCAAGACGGCAGCACGGGTAGTTACCATGGCTTCGTGTATAACATAGACAGCCGCGTTTTCACAACGATCAACTACCCATCTGCTGTCGCTACCTATGCCTATGGCATTAACAACGCTGGACAGATTGTTGGATGGTACCAGGATAGCAGTGGCGGCTACTCCAACGGCTTCCTGGCGACGCCCATTACCGGGATCGCCGCGTGCAACGGAGTCACCCTCACCGGCAATGCCATTGTTGACAGCTACAATTCGGCAAATGGCAGTTATGCCTCCCAGGTGGGAACTGGAGGCCATACATGGAACGATGACAACGTGCTGCAAACATGCACGGCAGACGCAAATATCACCTTATCCGGTAACGCTGCCGTCTACGGAAACGTCTCGGCAACCGGGTCCGTTATCACCGCTGGACACGCCGAGGTGTACGGCATCACGAGTGAGAACCAGCCGACTTCTGCCTGCGATCCTTTGAACGTTGCAAGCCTTGTGGCAAACAATAGACCATCGGGATCTCCCACAGGGATAAGCTTAAGTGGTAACAAAACCAAAACTCTCGTCGGGCCTGGCCCCTTTTACCTGACAGGTGTAAGCCTCATCGGCCAGAGCATGCTCACGGTCTCCGGCACCGGCAACGCTACCATATTCATTGACGGAGACCTTTCCATATCGGGACAGGCCACTTTCATTGTACGCAACGGTGTTACGCTGACCATCTATATCACAGGAAACATTTCCATCACTGGAGGAGGAATAGTCAATCAAGGACCGCCCACTGATTTAATTATCTATGCCTCAGCGAGCAAAGGCGGGCAGGTGACAATCAGCGGGAACTCGGAGTTCAATGGTGCGCTCTATGCCCCACTCAGCAATATCTCAGTTACCGAGAATTCTGCCATCATGGGAACAATAAGGGGCATGACAGTAACAGGTTCGGGTAATGCCAGGTTGCATTATGATGAAGCCACCCGG
>CAVRZU010000068.1:0-11021 GCA_963725365.1 uncultured delta proteobacterium
CGCTCTTCCTTGACGTCGGGCGTCGACACCGGCAGCCCATCGATCACCAGCGCCAGGCGGCGCGGCGTGACATAGGCGTCGGCGCGCGTCCAGGCGAGGCCCGCGGCCTTCAAACCATCGGTGACCAGGCGCTTCACGTCGTCGGCCGCCCGCGCCTGCATGCGCGCGGGGATTTCCTCGGAGAAGATTTCGAGCAGAAGTTCGGCATGGGCTAGTTCGCCCCCTGCCTGGCGAGCCAGCCTTCGCAGCAGGCCTTGGCGAGCGTGCGCACGCGGCCGATATAGGCCTGGCGTTCGGCCACCGAGATCGCGCCGCGCGCGTCGAGCAGGTTGAAACGGTGGCTGGCCTTGATGCACTGGTCATAGGCCGGCAGGGGCAGCTTGGCGCGAGCAAGCGCCTTGCACTCGGCCTCGGCGTCCTCGAAATGGCGCAGCAGCATCGCCGTGTTGGCGTGCTCGAAATTGTGGGCCGAGTATTCGCTTCTCGGCCTCGCAGGAACACGTCGCCATAGCTGACGCCGGCGCCGTTGAAGTCGAGATCGTAGACGTTCTCGACGCCCTGGATGTACATGGCCAGGCGCTCGAGCCCGTAGGTGAGCTCGACCGAGACCGGATCGCATTCGATGCCGCCGACCTGCTGGAAATAGGTGAACTGCGTCACTTCCATCCCGTCGCACCAGACTTCCCAGCCCAGGCCCCAGGCGCCGAGCGTCGGGTTTTCCCAATCGTCCTCGACGAAGCGGATGTCGTGGGCCAGGGGATCGACGCCGAGATGGCGCAGGCTTTCGAGGTAGAGATCCTGGGCGTCGTCGGGCGACGGCTTCCAGATCACCTGGAACTGATAATAGTGCTGCAGACGGTTGGGGTTTTCCCCGTACCGGCCATCCTTGGGGCGCCGCGACGGCTGCACATAGGCGGCCTTCCAGGCCTTCGGCCCGAGGGCGCGCAGCAGCGTCGCCGGATGCGACGTGCCGGCGCCGACCTCCATGTCATAGGGCTGGAGGATCAGGCAGCCTTTGTCGGCCCAGAACTCTTGCAGCTTGAGGATCAGCGACTGGAAACTTGGCCCGCTCGCCATGAAAACCCTTTGCCGTGCCGACTTTTTTGACGTGCGGCCAGCACCCGGCCGCAACGGTGGGGCTGATATACAATAGCGTCATTGCCCCGCAACGCGGGAAACGGGCAATCTCACGCCCAAGATCGACAACAGGGAGAGAACCATGAAGCGGATCGTGTTCACGGGCGGCAGCGGCAAGGCCGGCAAATGGGCCGTGCAGCATCTCGTCGAGCACGGCTACCAGGTGCTCAACCTCGATACCAAGCCGCTCGACAATCCCAAGGTGCGTACCCTGATCACCGACATCACCGATGCCGGCCAGGTCTATAACGCGCTGTCGAGCTATACCGGGCTTGCCGAGTTCGACCCGGTGCTCAAGCCGCAGCCGATCGACGCGGTGGTGCATTTCGCGGCCATCCCGCGCATCCTGATCGTGCCGGACGGCGAGCTGTTCCGCATCAACGTGATGGGCACCTACAACGTCATCGAGGCCGCCGTCACGCTGGGCATCAAGAAGATCATCATCGCCTCTTCCGAGACGATCCACGGCATCATCTTCGCCAATTACGACCGCGACCCGGTCTATCTGCCGCTCGACGAGGACTATCCGGTCGATCCGCCCGATTCCTATGCGCTGTCGAAGCGCGTCAACGAGATGGATAATCTGGAGGAATACCTGGAGTTTTTTCGTACTCGCCGTATCCGGGTGCTCTTGTTTACCAATGCGGTCCGATTTCATCAGGCAATCTACGATGGTCTGGCGGATGGTTCAATATATTGGGTAATAACCTCTCTGGATGCCGGCACGCCATCTACGTTCAAGGCGCTGCGAGGCCGAGACGGGTACCTGCAAGTCCTGGAGAATCTGAGCCGTTATGCTGTCGCTGGGAGCAAGGGCAAGGGCATGCTCGCGGCCAAGTATATTTTCTGTGAGTCCAATTGCGGCGATGATGATATTGCCGGTTTCGCTTATGCCATGCTGGCGCTTCGACCCCAAAAGGTGTGGCTTACCTTTGACTTCGCCCCGATGTTTCTGCATCAATCGAATCACGACTATTCGGCACAAATCGAGGCTTACGCAAAATTATATTTGCTTCTCAAGAAGCACGGAATTGAAGCCTTCCACTATTACAAAGAGGCCATAGCTACGGTCAGCCAGGAAGGCAGGGATATTATGAATCGTGTCCTTTCCGCCATCGAGAGACAGGGTTCCGTAGCGCCTCTGGGCGTTGCCGACCTGATTTTCAGGGACTTCAGAGGCACGGAGCCTACGGTGGAAACCGAGCCGGACAAGTTTTCAATCACCCCCCTGGAACTGAGAAGAAACGGTGGTTTATCAAAGGGATGGTCTCTGGCCGGAAAACGTATCCTGCTGGCGCCTGCGTGTCCTCTCACCCAGAAACTCCTTTCCGATCCGGAGATTCAACGGGCGGACTGGGTCGGCTTTATAGATCGTAATCCCATCCAGCAAGGAAAAACGATTGACGGGCGAACCATCTACAGCTACGAGGCAATTCCCTCCATGGGGGTAGACGTCATTCTTGTCGCTCCACCGGAAAAGCATCGGCTTGACATCCTGGACGCGATTGCGCACAACGCACCGGATGGCACCCAGATCGCCGAGCTTGGTTAGAAGCACATCCACCAAGGAAACATTATGAACTACTTGCTTGTCATGCCCAAAAAACTTTCCACAGGCGCAAACACGACGTCAATTATATTTCCTCTGGGAATCGCCTATGTATCGGCAGCCCTGAAACAGGCCGGATTTCACGTTTTTACCGCAAACCTCGATTTTCCCGAAGGAGACATATATTCCATCTTGCAGGAAGTGATGTTGGCCAACAGCATCGACGTCGTGTGTACAGGCGGGCTCAGTCTTGATTGCCACAAAATCAAGGAGGTGATCGACACTGCTAGAAAGATCAACCCCAAGATTATCACCGTGGTTGGTGGAGGTATCATCAGTTCTGACCCGGAAACGGCGATGCGTGTCCTTGACGCTGATATCGGAGTTATCGGCGAAGGTGAACGCACCATGTGCGAATTGGCCCGCGCCATAGACAACGGAGAAAAATACGGCAATGTCCAAGGACTGATTTACCGGGATACCCATACGTTGATCAGGACTACGCCCAGGAAAGAAATAGCCGATCTGGACAGTATTCCGTTCCCTGATTTCGACGGATTTAACTACGGACAGTGGGTGAGTTTCTTCGGCGGGGCGGGCGCCTTGCTGTCCGACCGATCTTGTCCATTTCGCTGCACATTCTGCTTTCACCCGACCGGCGAAAAATATCGTCAGCGTTCCCTTGATAATATATTCAAGGAAATTGACCATCAGGTACAAAACTATCATCTTACAAGCATTGGACTGACCAGCGAACTATTTGCAACGGCCAAGCAAAGGGTCCTTGAGTTCTGCGACAGAATCAGGAGTTACAATATAAGCTGGAGTTGTTGCCTGCGTGTGCCTGACGTTGACTCAGATCTGCTGCGGAAAATGAGGGAATCCGGGTGCAACCTGGTGTGCTATGGACTGGAAAGCGCCGACAACTCCATCCTGAAGAGTATGCGTAAGGGAATCACTGTTGAACAGATCAAGCGCGCGCTCGATCTTAACTACGAAGCAGGCATCTCCACGGAAGCCTCCAATTTCATCTTCGGCGATATCAATGAAACCGCTGAAACCGTTGCAACTACTATGAAATTATGGTGGCAATACAACAGGAAGACACATATCAATCTGAGCCTGATTCAAACATATCCCGGCACCTATTTATACGAGTATGCGTGCAAAAACGGTATAATCACCGATAAAGAACAATTCCTCCGGGACGGTTGCCCCATTATCAATGTATCCAAATTGAGCGGTGACGAGTTTCATGAACTGACCTCACTGATTGCCGAATTGCGGATGCATCCTCACGTACCTGCCGAATCGCTGCAGATCATGGAGATGCAGGAGAATGGGAATTGTAAAATTGAATATGTCTGCAGAAAATGCGGGACCAGGAATTTTACCAACGCCAGGTTCTGGTATACCGAGACCTGCCATTGTTCGTCCTGCGGGATCAAAAACGAAGTCGATGCCTTTGAGGTGGCTTCCTGCGATCAAGATGCATTTTTTGCAAATCTGCCCGCCGATTCAACCGTTGCATTGTGGGGCGCCGGCGGCATTTACTACAAGCTCATTCACCAGTACAGCGGACTGGCCGCGGAAAGGTTCCCTCTGCTTGACGTTAATGCTGAACTGCACGGGTTGAACATCTGCAAAAAGATCGTTCATCCCCCTGATATCATCCAACGCGACGGCATACAGACGGTAATCATCATGGCCTTGAGCCGGAAAAATGAAATCCACGCAGCCTTGCGCGGCAGTTATCCGTCGGTGGAAAACATCCTGGTCCCCTCATTTGAGAACACCAGCAATGGGATCGTGCCGGTTCTGAAGCCTTTACAGCCGATTAAACGCAAAGAGAATACGCTATGAATTACTTACTGGTCATGCCAAAAAGTCTGGGATCAATTGAACACTTCAACATTTTCCCGGTCGGGTTAGCCTATGTATCAGCAAGTCTGAAAAAAGGCGGTTTCCATGTCTTCACCGCCAATCTGGATTACCTGGAGGGGGACACCTCTTCCATTTTGGAGAAGCTGCTTACAGACCATGACATTCATGTCGTCTGTACCGGTGGGCTCAGCCGTGATTGCCATAAACTGAAAGAGGTCATTGATACAGCACGTTCAATCAATCCTGGAATCATCACCGTTGTGGGTGGAGGGATCATCAGTTCGGACCCTCAGACGGCCATGCGGGTCCTGGACGCGGATATAGGAGTGATCGGCGAAGGGGAAATCACAATATGTGAGCTTGCCCGTGCATTGGACGGCGGTCAAACATACTCCGATGTGCCGGGCCTGATTTACAAAGATGGCGGCAACGCCCTGGTTGTCACACCACCACGAAGTGAAATTGCAGATATAGACAGCATCCCATTCCCTGACTTTGACGGCTTT
This sequence comes from uncultured delta proteobacterium, assembly GCA_963725365.1. GTDB lineage: Bacteria > Desulfobacterota > Syntrophobacteria > Syntrophobacterales > Syntrophobacteraceae > SbD1. The sequence continues at coordinate 5,077 of CAVRZU010000068.1, forward strand.
GATTACGGACAGTGGGTGCGTTTCTCCGGTTCCGGGCTCGTATTGACCGACAGGTCCTGTCCCTTTCGTTGTACATTCTGCTTTCATCCAACCGGCGAGAAATATCGCCAACGCTCTTTTGATGATATTTTCAAGGAAATCGATTTTCAAGTACAACATTATCAAGTGAAGTGCATCGGACTAAGCAGTGAGCTATTCGCGATCAACAAGAAAAGAGTGGTAGATTTCTGCAATAGAATCAAGGATTACAATATATCGTGGAGTTGCTGTCTTCGTGTGTGCGATGTTGATGCAGAAATGCTGCAACTGATGAAAGCAGCAGGATGCATGAAAATAGTTTTTGGCCTTGAGAGTGCCGACAATTCGGTTCTCAAAAGCATGCGGAAAGGAATCACCGTCAGCCAGATCACCCATGCCCTGAATTTAACCTACGAGGCCGATTTGATGATCGAAGGGGGGTTTATTTTTGGCGACATCAACGAGAACAGGGAAACCGTGTCCAACACACTCAGCTTTTGGCGTCAGCATAACGACATGCATTATTTGAATCTTTCCATGATCTCGGTATTTCCCGGGTCATTACTGTACAAGAACGCCTGCGATGCCGGAATCATCAAAGATCAGGAGCAGTTCCTTCGGGACGGTTGCCCGCTTGTAAATGTTTCCAAGCTCACCGACACCGAATATCGGGACGTGGTGTCCCAGGTCACTGAACTGCGGCTGCACCCCCATGTGCCGGCCGGGTCCTTCCGGATCGAATCAATCCAGCCGAGGGGCGAATGCGACATCGAATTTGCCTGCCGAAAGTGCGGCGTTCAGAGCAAGATCAAGGTATCCTTCTGGTTTGGCGGAGAAACACAGTGTCCGTCCTGTGGCCTGGCAAACTTCATCGATCCTTTTCAAAATGCACTCCACCGGCAGGATGCGTTTCTAGATGGCCTGCCGGATGACTCGGTCATCGCTCTCTGGGGAGCGGGAGGGATTTATTACAAACTCATTCAAAAGTATAAAACTCTTTCTACGGAACGGTTCCTGTTGGTCGATGCGAACTCATCTCAACAAGGATTGACGGTTTGCGGGAAACAAATTCATTCTCCGGATATCATTTTACAGAATAACATCAAAACTGTCGTGATTACCGCATTGAGTCGAAAGGACGACATTCATGCCGCCCTCCAGGAGGACTACCCCTGCGTGGAACATGTCCTGATACCGGCGTTTAATATCACAACAGATGGAATTATACCTATCTTGAGGGTCAATAATGAACAGTGTTTCAAAGCAAATCATTGAGCGCATAGACTCTAACAGGGATAAGCCCGGATTTTTGGATGTGCTGTTCGGCGAACATAAGCAGGCAGCCTTACAGGGGATACCGGTCGTATTGTTTGGTGCAGGAGGTTTGGGAGAAGAGTTATGTTCCACCCTGCGTACTCATGGAGTGCACCCGCTCTATTTTTGCGACAATGATGATTCCAAGAAAGGTAACGTCTACTGCGGCATCCCTGTGATCACTTTTCAGGAATTGAAGGAATCATTTCGAAACAGCCTGATCGTTATCGCATCACACAAATACATAGGTCCCATGACGGATCAGCTGTTGAAAAACGGGTTCAGCAGAGACCGCGTATTCTGTAAAAGTTCCGACTTCTCGGCGCCGATCGTCTTCATGTATTCCATGATTGGCACCCAGTCCCTGATTTCGATGTATGAACATCAGTGTAATACCCGAACGGTAATGGATACTTTATTGGAACAGGAGCAATCCCTTCTGGAGGCTTACAATTTATTCGCCGATAAACACTCAAAGGGTCTCTTTATCTCCAAGCTGGCGCTGATGGCATCCAATGGGAATTTCGAATTATTCAGGGATTTTATTCAATCTTACAGCCAGCCGGTGCTTGAGTTTGGTTACGGAAATTACGACGGGACCCCGGAGGATTATTACTATTTCAATAACGACGTTATCTCCCTTTCGCCCGGCGAGGCATATATCGATGTCGGGGCCTATGATGGCGACACGGTTTATACCTTCGTTGAAGCATGCAAAAAAAGTCGAGTTGCTTACACGAAAATACATGCTTTCGAACCGGACCCTCATTGTTACCAGGCATTGCTGAAAGAACACGGCCGGATACAAAAATGTCGTCTGTCATCCATTTGGAGTATGGTCGCAGTCCCGGGTGCTGCGCTTCAAGTCTTCCGGGAGTGCTATTCATGACCAGGCCGGCACCATCGACGATTCGGGCGACATCGAGATCGAGGTCGTCAGTCTTGACGAGTGTCTACAGGGAGAAAAGGTTACTTTTATCAAGATGGACCCAGGCGGCAACGTTATTCCTGAAGCAATCCAGGGCGCTGCCGGCATAATCGCGCAGCACAAACCCAAACTCGCTCTCGGAGCCTATCATGCCTTGGAGTCAATCTTTGAGATTCCGCTCTTAGTGCATCGAATATGCCCCGACTACAAACTGTTCCTGCGTCATAACACGTATCATCTATGTGACACGGATTTGTACGCAACATTATAGTGCATATCACAAACACAGCGATATTTATCAGATACCGCTGTTGATACAATAATTATTTATGCCATTAAGGATGAATGCATGAACGAAGCTCTCCAAGAAATCATGAAACGATCCAAATCTGTTGAAGAGGCGGATTTCCTTCCTACCATTTTTGGGAAATTTAGGGATGAAGCCGTAATGGGTTCGGTGCCCGTTGTATTGTTTGGCGCCGGGTCGGCAGGAAAAGAGCTATGCCCCGTTTTCAAGCTCCACGGTGTAATCCGGTATGCTTCTGTGACAACAATCCCTCACGTGCCGGCGAATTGCATTGCGGCCTGCCGGTCATCTCAGTGTCGGAGTTGCGCCAAAAGCACAAAGAAAGTTTGATTGTTGTTACAACAGGGGCGTACAGGAATGAGGTCAAACAACAGTTGGTTGGCTCGGGGTTTGCTGAAGACAGAGTATTAACGGTATCGAACCAGGAAGCCATGTATTACTATACACACCTGGCTCAATGGTACTGGACTCAGAATGACTTACTGTTATATGAGAATGAGCTGTTCAAAGTGTATAATTTGCTTTCAGATCACAAATCACGAGAGCTTTTTTCTTCACGAATAGCCTTATTTGTCCGTGGTGCTGATTATATATCTTTTCGTAAGTTTATATCTATCTATTCTGACATTGGCAACACCCACAATTCATATTCACAAGAGTGCATGACTTCCACTAATGATGCTACTGAAGCATACTTGCAATTCAATAACGATGTAATTCATTTGACTGGTAATGAAGTATTTATCGATGGTGGGGCATTTACGGGCGATTCAACTCGTGAATTTATAGATGCATGCGCAAGGAACAAGTTAGCATATCGACAAATTATTTGCTATGAACCAGATCCACAGATATTCGAACAACTCCAGAAAAATACTTCCCAATACAGCAATATTGCACTAAGACCATTTGGCCTTTGGTCATCTTCTTCTACTATCAGATTTGCCGGTTCAAATATACTGACACCTGGAAGCACAAGAATTGTTCTCGAACAGGAAAATTTGACCGCCGGTGCGTCAGAGATAACGGAAATTTCAACGACCAGCATAGATGAGGATTTTCCTGATGAGACCATTACACTGATAAAAATGGATGTTGAGGGAGCCGAATATGAGGCCCTGCGCGGCGCGATGAAAACAATAAAAAGATGTCGCCCTAAACTGATCATTAGCGCCTATCATAAGCGAAACGACCTTTTTGAAATCCCGTTGCTGATTAATCAGATGGCGCCGGACTATAAGCTATATTTTAGACACTTCAGCAATAATTTTGGAGAGACAACCCTTTTTGCAACTCTTTGATTTGCACAAGGACCGGCAAACATTTTTGCTGAAGGAAACCCACATTAATGGACGAGTACAAATCCACGCTTTCCCGACTGTTCGCACATGGCAGGTTCCCGGAAGATGCCTTTTACATTCAGAAGGCATTCCATGGGCTGAAAATCATTGTCTACGGCGCGGGCGAGTCTTTTCATTATTTCAAAGAGGTCGTAATGCGGCAGTACGGGTATGTTCCGTCTGCTGTGCTGGACCGAAAATTCAGACACGGCGACACATTCGAGGGGATACCGGCCTTTTCGCCTTTCGAATATCAGCCTTCACAAGACGAAAAAGAAAATGGAATTGTGGTCGTCTGCCTTGGGAGGCAATCTTACTTTGAAGAAGTAATCCACACTTTGCGACAGATGGGTTTCCTCCATATCATTTCCTTGATGGATATTTACGAGATACACAACCCCTTTCGCCTGCCCCCGGAATTGGAGCACCAAGGTTTTCAATACTATATAGATCAAAGAGAACGAGTCGAATCCTGCCTGGATATTTTTGGTGACGATGAGAGCAGGGATATCTTCATCAGGTGTCTGCATACCCATCTACTAAGAAAACCTATTGCGATCCCCATGTGTGACCGAAACGAACAATATACTCCCAAAAATATTGGACTATCCGCGGCTATTCACGTTTCATTTACTGCGGAGTCAGCGTGGGAGAGATGTCAGGAGTATTCAGCCGGGTGGGCAAAGTGGATGAACTGGTGTGCTTCGAACCCGATCCCAATCAATTTGCATTGACAGCTCAATACCTGTCGGAGCACCATGAGCAAATTGCGCAACGTGTAACAGCAATTCCCTGTGCGGTCTACAGCCATGAGACAACCATGCCTTTTAGCTATTCCGACACCAGTTTCGGGTCAAGAATCCTGGAATCCGGGGAGGCCCGCATTCAATATGTTTCGATAGACCATGTCCTCCACGGCTTTGAACCGACTTTTATAAATATGGACATCGAAGGCGCGGAACTCGAAGCGCTAAAAGGCGCCGAAAAAACTATCCGGACGAGTCGCCAGACCTGGGAATCTGCGTTTACCGCTCTCTCCCAGCCACCTATGGGAAATACCGCTCTACCTCCATAGCCTGAACCTTGGCTATCACCTGTATCTGAGGAACTATACTGCTCTGCGCCCAGCAAACGGTCCTCTATGCTACAGCATGTCCCCGTGCTCTCTTAACGATACAGGTGGGATTTTAAAACAGGTAATCCCTTTATAGATTTTCAATCCTTTCTTGAAAGGCTGGTCATGGATATTGAAAATATTTTTTCAAAAAACAGAGGCTTAAAAAATCTTCATGCCGGTAAGCGATGCTTTATCATAGGCAATAGTCCATCTGCCAAGCTGCAGGATCTGAAGCTCCTCAAAGACGAGATAACGATTGTGGTCAACTCGTTCTTCCGCCATCCTGATGCAGAGGTTATCCAGCCCGGTTACTGGGTGATGGCCAGTCCATTTTGCTGGGAACAGCCGGACGTGCTTCAGCCTGCTCTGGATAAAGGCGTAAATACAAAGCTGTTTGTGACCACGGCCGGTTTTCCCGTTTTCTCAGGGGGACGCATGGGTCCTCTTATAGACATGCATTTTCTTCACTATGATCCCTTGAAAAGCATAGCGGTACCTATTGATTTTTCCGACGGCGTACCTCATTTCGGACACAATGTTGTCCTTGTGAGTCTTATGCTCGCTTTCTATCTCGGATGCAATCCTATATATTTGATCGGCTGCGATCATGATTTTATGACAATCAAGGAGGAAGAATATGAAAATAAGGTACTCAACCATTTTTATGAAGATCCGAGTCAGCTTAAAGTATGTCAAATGCTCACATGGGAGCAGTGGTCACATATAATGAAAATCATGACTCTTGAATACAGTCAGCTTAAGTCCTATGCGTCACTTTGGGGCTTTCAGGTCTTCAACGCTACCAGGGGTGGAGTCTGGAAACATTTCCCAGGATCTCCTACGAATCCTTGTTTCCTGATTCCTGCAATGCCGACATTATCAAAGATCTGGAGCACTGCGTTCCGGATATCAACACTTCCC
>CAVRZU010000069.1:0-18231 GCA_963725365.1 uncultured delta proteobacterium
TCCTCTGCGACATAATGCGATTCCTCCGGCGGAACGAACTTGCGGACATAGGCCTCAGCGGTCATCAGCGGTCCACCTTCGTGCTCGGAGGTGGTACCGTACAAGGCATAGAATTGATCGTCGAAACTAAACCTGCCAGTTTTGACATCGTATTCCCAGTGCACCAGCTTGGCGAAATCCATGGCTATTTTGAGCCGCGCCTTGCTCTCCAGCAGCGCCTCCTCGTCCCGCATGCGGTCGGTAATGTCCAGAATAGTCCCTGCGCCTGCAGGCGTGCCTTTATACACGCTTCTGGCCCCGTAGACCTCCACATGGAAAATCTGTCCGGTTTTCTTCAGGCCCCTGAAGGTGTAATGGACTGACTCGGCTTCGCCCGATGTTCGCCTTCTGACCTGTTCTTCGACCGTGGTCAAGTCCTCCGCATAGACCAGGTTCTTGAAAGGCTTGTCGTGACATTCCTCAACCGTGTAACCGAACATTTGAGCGAACTTGGCATTTACATATTTGAAGACTCCGTCCTGTATGATATAGATGCCTGCAAGTGCCTGCTCGGCAAAGCTCTTGAACTTGTTTTCAGATTCAAAGAGTGCCTCTTCCGCTTGCTTGCGCTCGGTGATCTCCATTTTCAGAAGCTCATTGGCATTTCTAAGTTCACTGGTGCGATCCGCCACGCGCAACTCCAAGTTATCGCGGGCTTTTTGCAGCGCCACCTCCGCCTGCTTGCGCTCGACGATTTCCCAGGCGACATCCGCCAGGTAGGAGACGATTTCTACATCCTCTTCGGTGTAATTCGCAGGCTTGTTCCCAATACCGAGGATGGCCACAACACGGCTCGATCTCATAATGGGCACCACAAGCTCGCGGATGACCTCAGCGTGCCCTTCAGGCATTCCTTTGCGATGCGGCAACGACTGGTAATCATTATGGATCACCGGCCTTCTCTCATGCACACAGTCCACCCATACACCCGCCTGGTCGATAGGGTAATGCAGGCCTCTCCTTTCCGCCTGGCAGAATTCCTTCACCGTTCGCGTTGACCATGCCTGGAGTGAAAGGGTTTTCTGATCGCTTTCCACAAAGTGATAGAATCCGATTGGACTGTTGGTCAATGCGCCGACTTCATCCAATGTTTTTTGAAGCAGTTCCTCAAGTGAATTCGATGCGGAAAACTCGAACAGGGCTAGACGCAGACGGGCAACTTCCTCCGCCCGCTTGCGGCCGGTGATGTCCGTTACCGATGTTCTGACTCGCCTTTCACCAACTGCATCCATTACGAATATGGTGTCGAGCAGTGCATGGAAGCCACCTCCATTGCCTTTCATAAATCTTACTTCACAGGTTTGATGTGTTTTGTCTTTAAGGATGTTGCAGAGGTGAGAACGCAATGCATCCCTGTCCGCTATAACGATGTAAGAAGGCAACGGGCGGCCAACGAGACGGGACCTTTCGACGCCCAACTGCCGTGCAATGGTCAAGTTGGCTTCCAATACAAGTCCATTTTTATCTAGGGTAAGATAGCCAACTGGCGCAAAGTCGTAGAGGTCGGAGTACCTTGTGCGGGACTCCTCAATTTGAACCATGGCATTACGAAGTTCCTCATTCTGCATTGCCAGTTCAACCTGGTGGGTCTCCAGTTCGTGGTATTGCCTTTCTGTATCACTCGTCTCGCGCTGGTCCGTTTCCGTCTGCCTGGCTTTTAGCCGCTCCTCCGCGCGGCGGCGTAACTCGGCGGGATTAGTTGATGCCCCTTTGCCTTTTTTTGACTCAGCAAGCCGCTGACGTAATTCACGTAATTCGGTTAGGAGTTGCTTTTTGGTCTTGGCTTCGTCTTGCATATCCGGCTCCCTCGAAATATCAATGCGCAGGAGTAAAGCCCATACTCTTTGACGATCCCAAAATGAAAAAGCGAGCGAGTGGCAGGATCTGAAGGCACTTTTGGAGTGCCGAGTGAACAAGAATGCAGATTTTACTTTAGGGTTTCAATCTTAATCACATACGCAGGCTGAGACAAGCGAGGTTTCATAACGAAGTTGGAAGAATGGCGGCAACTTGCCACTTGTGAACGTTCCAGAAGTCCCGAGGGAAAAGTATTCTCGATATTCTTCACCCCTTCGGAACTCTGATCTCACCCCGGTAACTCGGTCACAATCCCATAGAGGACAGCCCCCGCTGCACTGCCCACCTCGCAGAGCGTGGAGTTCACGGTGTCTCATGACCGTAACCTAAGCGCAATCCCTGATGAGTTTCAAAACCTGAGAATAAAGTCGCTCCGATTTGCCCAGATGCCAAATCGGTATGGACTGTGCCCTTCGGTCCTTTGATAGTCTCTTGAATTCATTTGCGTGCTGCTGAGCCTCTTGGTTAAGGCGGATAAGGCGCCTCACCTGGTGTATAGTCATGAACTCCTCCTCTGAAATAAATATGTTCCTTAAGTAAGATAGAAGGATTGCGGGGGAAGTAAATCCGGTAAGAACAGTAGATCCTTGGTATATCTTTCTGTATTTCGATGCCAGGATGGGCTGTACACCCCCATTCCGAAAAATCTCCATATCTGACAACCTTTTTCGCGCCCGGTCGTGGCACACAATATGGGCATCACCTTTACACTGAAGGGGGCTGATATTAAGTTCAGGTTCCTGGCTCGTGGGAATTATCCACGTGACTTCCTCTGAATTCAGAATGGCTGTTAAAAGAATTTGTTAACCATGGGGGGTGTGATATAAACCCCGAAGTTTTTGAAATGTCCGCTTAACTCCAATGCAGGTTAACTCCAATGCAGGAGCCAATCCAAACACCGCCATCACCACGGATTTTTTGGAAAGTACACGAGTACCGGCGACTGCGGGTGATTTACATTGGCTTCATATCCAAATAGGTGAGTAACATGATATGGGATCGAACAAACCGTCCGGTATGGCTCCGCTGTGTAGTGGGCGTTCTTGCCGCTGTCCTCGCCGCTGCTATTCGGTTGCAATTCCTCGAAGTTCTGGAGCTCCGTTCCCCTTTCCTGACCTTTTACCCCGTCGTGGCGATTGCGGCGCTATATGGGGGACTTGAGGCCGGGTTGCTGGCCACGGCCGTCTCAGCCGCCATTACTGACTATTTCTGGATGGAGCCGCTTGGCCATTTGGCTGTTACGAATTCCGCCGACCTGATCACCATGGTCGTTTTTCTCGCCAGTGGGAGCCTGATCTCCTATCTAGCCGACATGACATATCGCGCTCAGGCGCGGGCAAACAAAGCAGAGAACCAGCTCAAAATAACCGCTGAGAGAAAGAAAGCGATTGCCGTGCTTCAAGAGAGCGAAGAGCGGTACAGGGTAACTCTTAGCAGTATCGGCGATGCGGTGATTGCAACCGACGCCTCCGGACTCGTAACCTTCCTCAATCCAATTGCCGCACAAATGACAGGCTGGGAATCGGGAGCAGCATCACATCAGTCCATCCAGAATATTTTTAGAGTTATAAACGAGCAGACTCGTCAGTCTGCCCAGAATGTCGTTGAACGCGTTCTGCGAGAAGGCAATATAGTAAACCTGGCCAACCATACCGCGCTGATCTCCCGCGATGGGCGGGAGATTCCTATCGAGGACAGTGCGGCTCCGATCAAGGACGGCTCCGGCAACCTGGTGGGAGTTGTACTCGTCTTCCATGATGTGACTCAGAAGCGGCGAACACAGGAATCCCTGAAGCAGAGCGAAGAGCACTACCGCTCTTTATTCCACAATATGTTGAACGGATATGCATATTGCAGAATGCTCTTTGAAGAAGATGAACCGAAGGACTTCATCTATCTCAATGTCAACAGGGCCTTCGAAACCTTGACCGGGTTGACTGAATGTCATCGGCAAGAAAGTATCCGAGGTCATTCCAGGCATACGGGAATCCGATTCCGAGTTATTCGAAATTTACGGAAGGGTGGCAAGAACAGGCGCCCCCGAGCGCTTTGAGACCTATGTTGAAGCCCTTGACATGTGGTTTTCGATATCCGTTTACAGCCCTCAAAGAGATCGAGAGCACTTCATCGCGGTATTCGACGTCATCACGGAGCGGAAACAGACCGAGCAGGCGCTCAGGGAGAGCGAGGAGCGATTACGTATTTCAAAGCAGGCCGCAATGCTCGGCATTCACGACTATGATGTTTCCTCGGGTAAGGTCCAATGGGATGAAAGAGTCAGGGAACTTTGGGCTGTCGGTCCGGATTTGCCGATCACCTATGAAGTTTTCATGTCCGGCATACATCCTGATGATCGGGAGAAAGTCCAGTATGCAGTGGATAGGGCGCTCGATACGAATGGAAATGCCAAATATGATTGCGAATACCGGGTCGCCGGCTTAGGTGATGGCATCCAACGGTGGGTGGCCGCTACCGGGCAGGTGTTTTTCGATCAGGGCCGTGCCGTGCGGCTTGTAGGCACTGTGCAGGAAATCACCGAGCGCAAACGGGCCGAATTCCGTCTGACAGCCGATCTGGCCGCTCTCACGCGAATGCATGCACTGAGCGGCAGGCTTCTGGAAACAGGGGGAATACAATCGCTTCTGCAAGAAATTATGGATGCGGCGGTATCCATTATGGGGGCCGAAAAGGGTACGCTGCAACTCCTTGAAGGCGATTCGTTGCGGATTGTCGCAGATCACGGACATCGGAAGCCCTTTCTGCAGTTTTTTGCGTACGCTGAAAATACGGCTTCGGTTTGCGGTGAGGCGACGAGACGCGGAGAGCGCGTAGTTGTTTCGGATGTTGAAACGAGTTCCCTATTCATCGGAACGCCCTCTCTGGCGATCTTGCGGGAGGCTGGCGTCCGGGCAGTGCAATCCACGCCAATGATTAGCCGCACTGGAGCGCTGCTGGGTATCCTCACAACTCAATGGGGGATTCCTTATACCCCCGATGAGCACGATCTTTGGCGGATCGACCTGCTGGCGCGGCAGGCCGCTGACCTGATCGAACATTCACAGGCTGAGGAGGCCCTGCTGAAATCACGTGATGAACTTGAATTGCGCGTTCAAGAGCGAACCACTGAACTCAAGACTTACATGGCAAGGCTTGAAGAGAGCAACCAGGCGCTTCAGGATTTTGCCTCCATTGCCTCACATGATCTTCAAGAGCCTCTGCGAAAAGTTACGGCCTTCGGGAATATGCTCAAACAGAAGTGTGGTGGCTCACTGGAAGATGATGGGAGAGACTACCTGGAGCGGATACTCAATGCCAATCAGCGCATGCAATCCCTGCTTACGGGACTTCTCGATTACTCACGAGTTGCGACAACATCAGAGCCATTCAAGGAGGTTGATCTTTCCGATCTCATCGGTGAAGTTCTTTCCGACCTGGAAGTAAGAACCGTAAAGACAGGCGGCGAAGTTCATGTTGAGACCCTTCCCGTCATTCCAGCAGACCCAACACAGATGCGGCAGCTATTCCAAAACCTCATTGGGAATGCGCTGAAATTCCACAAGCCGGGCGAGAAGCCAATGGTCCAGGTACACTCAGCACCCAATACTGATTCAGGATGTGAGATAATTGTCGAGGACAACGGCATTGGTTTCGAGGAGCAGTACCTCGAAAGAATTTTCGCCCCCTTCCAGAGGCTGCATGGCAGGAGCGAATACGAAGGGACCGGTATGGGCCTTGCCATCTGCAAAAAGATTGTCGAGCGGCATGGGGGGAGCATTACCGCACGGAGCAATCCTGGAAGCAGGTTCAAGATTCATTATCACATTGCCCGTAACTCGTCGCGTGGGGGATTTGCCCGATGAGTCAAAATAAGTATTCACCTCCGTCCGAGGTTGCGAAGAAACCAGCATGGCTCTTGCCCTCTGGAAGGCAATACATTGTGATGCCCGCTCGCTCTTTGCGGTGATACTACGGGAGGCGGTTGAGATGTCATTGACCCTTTGAACGATCCTGCCCGGATTGTTGTTGTTCGGGTCTTGTTACAAGAGGTTTCGGTTCGTATCTTTTGCAAGTGGAGAAAAGTATGGTCGAGGAACGCAAAAAGAAAACCGTTTTGCTCATGGCCGACGATGATGAAGATGACTGCTTGCTTATGCAAGGTGCAGTTCGTGAAGTCTTTAAAACAGAGCGTTTTTACTGTCTCCCCAATGGCCAAGAGCTTATGGATTATCTGCTTCGTCGAGGTATCTACACAGACCCTAAGAAATTTCCGGCACCCGATCTCATCTTTCTCGACCTGAACATGCCCAAAAAAGACGGCTTCGCAACCCTCAAAGAGATCAGAGCCCATCCGGCACTTAGCGCAATTCCTATATTGATCTTCTCAACCGCTAAGGAACAAGACCAAATTGAGCTATGCTATAAACTGGGGGCCAATTCTTACATTACCAAACCAATGACGTTCGATAATTTAATAAAAACTGTAAAATGCCTGTCTGATTATTGGTTTAGTGTAGCGGAGTTGCCTATTCCTGAACGGCTACTATGTGAGTGCTTGCCTTGCGAAGATGTGAAGCGTGCGAAGTGCACTTTTTGATGTTGTCCTACCCCACTTGCTCGACCACTCCCGCCTCAAAATACGCTGAATGATAAAAAAGACCCGAAAAGCGGTTAATATTTGGCTAATTTTAAAAAAGGAGCATCTTTCACATAACTCCGGTTATGATTAGTTGGAGGAAGAATAATTATGGAGGTATTCAAAGACTTAACAAAAGAACAGCTCATAAATGACCTTACAGCAATGAGTCGGCGAATTAGTGAGTTGGAAAAGATAGAAAGGGACAAAAAGAAGTCTGAAGAGGAACTTAAGCGGGCTAGGGCAATGTTTGAGGGACTTTTCGAATTCGCCCCTGATTCTATCATAGTCGTCAGCAGTGATGGCCGAATTGTTCGAGTCAATAAGCAGACTGAGATGCTGTTCGGCTATTCTCGAAGCGAACTGGTCGATGCACAACTTGAAATCCTGTTGCCAGAACGATTCAGGGCAAAACACGAGGAGCATCGCCGAGAGTATTTGGCAGAACCTCATGTCCGTCCCATGGGTGTGAATCTTGAACTCTATGGCAGAAGGAAGGATGGTAGGGAATTCCACGTAGATATAGCTCTCGGGCCACTCCAAATCGAGCAAGAGATTTTCGTGCTGGCCGTCATTCGAGATTTCACCGAGTTCAAGAAATCGGAAACGGGTCGTCTGAGGGAGAAGACCATCTCCGATGCGATCATATACAATATGCCGGGCATCTTCTATCTCCTTGATGAACAGGGCAAATTGTTGCGATGGAATAAAAACCTGGAACGGGCTTCAGGATATTCTGCTCTTGAGATTTCAAAGATGCGTTTTTTGGATTTTTTTGTAGGTGCAGACAAAGAGACCATGGTGCAGACTCTTGCGGCTTTTACCAACGGACAGACTAGCGTAGAGACATACCTAACTTCAAAAGACGGGAGCAAAACAGCCTTCTTTTTTACAGGATCGCGGATCGATATTGCCCAGGCACAATGGCTGGTCGGGATATGTATTGACATTACCGAACGAAAACGGGCGGAGGAAGAAATCCGTGAGCTGTCCCGGCGTCTCAGCTACCATGTAGAAAATTCTCCCCTGGCGGTTATCGAGTGGGGGCCGGACATGCGACTGATCAGGTGGTCAGGTGAAGCCGAGCGCATCTTCGGTTGGTGCGCTGAAGAGGTTATCGGAAAGCGGATGGAAGATTTCCGCTGGATTTATGAACAGGACGTGGATCACGTCGCTGAGGTCTCATTCGATTTTAAAACCGGGACAAACCCGCAGCGGTTTTCCGCCAATCGCAACTACCGAAAGGACAGGTCAGTCATCCATTGCGAGTGGTACAACTCGTCGCTGATGGATGATTCAGGCAAACTGCGGTCGATCCTTTCGCTGGTGCTGGATGTGACCGAGCGCAAGCAGATGGAGGAAGAGCTTCGCAGCGCACGTGATGATCTTGAGTCGCGCGTGAGGGCAAGAACGGCAGAATTGGAATTGGCCAATCAGAAACTCCGTTCAGTGCCATCCAGGCTTATTGCAGTCCAAGAAAATGAGAGACAGAGGCTGGCTGCGGATCTGCATGATAGCATTGGACAGACGCTTGCCGCCCTGAAGTTTCGCATCGAGCATGTCATCACTACCCTGGAAAAGGAAGAATGCACACAAGCACTCCATCTCCTCAATGAATTTGTTCCAATTCTTCAGCGTTCTATTGATGAAACCAGGGCGATCTATATGGGCCTTAAACCCATGATACTCTCAGAGCATGGCATTTTGGCTACTTTGGAGTGGTATCGCCAGGAGATCCTGAAGCTTTATCCCAACCAGCATGTTGAGCTTGAGACCGAAATCAGAGAAGTAGATATTCCCGAGGATCTTAAGACCGCAATATTCAGGATCGTCCAGGAGGCCCTGAATAACACTTTTAAACATGGCAAACCGGAGTGGGTGGATGTTCGTCTTGACTTGAAGGACGGAGCCATCGAGCTTGAGATAAGCGATGACGGGATCGGGATGGACCTGGATCGCATTTTGGAATCGTGTACAGCAAAAAGCCTGGGGCTCATAGGAATGAGAGAAAGGGCTGAACTCACTGGGGGAAAATTCACTATAAGATCAGCTCCAAATGAGGGCACCACGGTAAGGGTGGTTTGGTGAAATCATTCTACGCTTTGTCCCGTGTGCCCGGCTTGCCTTCGACGGCTCAAGCTACTCTCTGAATTCAACAACGGGGACTACGAAGTTGGGAAGAGTCCGCTTATATCTTCTTGAGTGAAAATGACGAAACGGGGTGGACACCGGGGTTATGATAAGGTTCTCGAAAGGGTGGGAAAACTTCGGAATCGATGCACCTCCGTTTCCCGGTTCTATGAAATCACGGTGGAGCAATCCGGAGACCAAGCCAGCGCTATCTCTTGGAGCATTCAGAACGAAGAAGAGCTCAAAGCCCGATTCTGCGGCGGCTATTTTATCCGAAACAGCCGCAAGGACTTGGACGAAGTTGGGCTGTGGTCCCTCTACACGACACTTACTGTTGTGGAGGAAAGTTTTCGGTCCCTCAAGAGCGATCTGGGCCTTCGCCCCATGTAGCACCGTGTAGATCGTAGCCTTGAAGGAGAACGGATCCATATCCGCCAGACTACGGAACCGGAATCCTTTCATGCAGAGGTGTATCGTTCCCTTGGAATCCACTCTAAACCTTTAAGGGCAGTGAAGACGTTGTTTTGAAAGTTTCATAACGAAGTGGGAAGGTGCCGTAATGGGTCTTATTTTCAATATTCCATAATCCGGCAGCTCAATGACAGAATTTTCCGGAACGAGTTCCCGCCAATTTGATGCCCCTGTCACCCTGGAAGTTTTCACCAGCCCCGGTCATGGGTTGGAGTTGACGTTGGCTCAAATCCTTTATCTGGAGCCGCTCGCAATCATAATCGCTCGGGGCCTTGAGCTGCACGGAATACATCCTCCCACTGCTCCCAGCACTGGAGCCGAGCCGTGTAGATTTGCTTGACCAATGGAAGCAATGGGCCGAGAATGACATGAAGCGGCGGTTCGTCAGCGTCGACGACCTTGAGGATCGCATCGACGGTAGCCTCGGGATCGCCGAACATGTCAGGAGTGAGCATCATTTCGAACTGGTCGCGGACAGGTTCATAGGCCGGTATCCGAGTCGTATTCTTGAGCGAAGTCGGCGCCATGAAATCGGTCTTAAAAGGCCCGGGCTCGATCAGCGTCACCTTGATTCCGAACCCCGCCACTTCCTGAGCGAGAGCCTGGACCATCCCCTCGACAGCGAACTTCGTGGCTTGATAAACACTCGCCAGCGGAAAGGTCACAAGACCGCCAACGCTTGAAACAGCCAAGACGTGCCCGCTCCGCTGTGCGCGAAGGAGCGGTAGCGCCGCTTTAATCGTTGAGAACGTCCCAATCACGTTCGTATCGAAGTTAGCGCGCGCTTCATCCAGAGTGGTCTCTTCCAACGCCCCCATCAGACCGTAGCCTGCGTTCGTAAGAACCACGTCCAGCCGGCCGAAATGGCGGTGCGCCTCGTTGACTATGGCAATGACCGCATCATGGTCGTTCACGTCGAGCGCCAGCGATAGGATGTTGTCGCCGAACTTCCGGCACAGATTGTCCAGGGATGCCGTGCCGCGCGCCGTCGCCGCCACTTTGTCGCCGCGTGCCAACGCGGCCTCCGTCCAGATACGGCCAAATCCGCGTGAAGCGCCGGTGATAAACCAAACCTTTTTCGTCATTTTAGTTCTCCTGTCAGGTTGTTTATAATATGACAAATTATGTCATGATGTCAGTATATGGCGCTTGACATTTTTAGTCAAGATGTCATCTTGATAAAATGACTGAATCGAATGCTGCAGCAGCTCGCCAAAAGCAGATCGTCAACGCCGCTATCAGGGTCTTTCTGCGCTACGGATATGCTCGCACCACAATGGGCGACATTGCCCGGGCGGCCGGCCTGACACGGCCAACGCTCTACCTTGCCTTTCCCGACAAGGAACGGATCTTTACGGCTGTTGTCGAAAAGATGATCGCCGGCAAGCTGGCCGAAATTCGCGAAGGTCTCCCAAGTCATAAGACCCTCGAGGAGAAGCTGCTCTTCGCGTGCAACGCTTGGGCGGCAGAAGGATACGAACTTGTCCAGGCCCATCCCGACGCCGCCGATATGTTCGACCTCGGCTTCAAGTCCGTTTGTGCCGGGTATAACGAATTCGGCGAGCTCCTGGCCGAACTTCTCGCTGAGCCGTTGAGACTGTCGTCCTTCGACCTTTCACCGGCCGAGGTTTCACGCAGCATCGTTTTCGCAATGAAGGGATTCAAGGATACCGCGACCAGCGGCGCCGAGTTGCGCAAGCTGATCGCAATTCACATCAAACTGGTGGCTGGCGCCATCAAGCCCAGAAATTAAAGGGGGTCAAATCTCCGTTTGACGGTACAATCTGGTCAAACGGAGATTTGACCCCTTTCTCTTAGATCACCCCAAAATAAAAAAGCAATTCAATAGGCTTAGCACAGGTTACATTGTTTGATCTCTTCAGAAACCTGACCGTTCTGTCCGACATCGTCAAGAGTGTAGGTGTGACCCCATTCTCTTCATTTGTAACGTAGCTGTAACTAATCTGCATTCAAGATAGCGTAACCTGAATCCAAAACTACTTTTGAATCTCAGGTCCTGAGTCTGGAGGCGGGAAGGAACGAGGTGGTACATGGCAAGGGTGCGATGCTGTCCAAGATGCCGGGTGATTATTGGCAGAAGTTCGCCAATTTGCGTTCGCTATACGCCTATATGTATGGGCACCCGGGCAAAAAGCTGCTCTTCATGGGCTGTGAGTTCGGACAGTGGAACGAATGGAACCACGATCAAGAACTGGACTGGATGCTGCTCGATTTTGAATTTCACCGGAACCTCCAGCGGTATGTAAGGGATCTGAACCGATTGTACATTTCCGAACCCGCGCTCCATGAGATGGATTTCAGTTGGGAGGGGTTCCAGTGGATCGACCTCAACGATATCGACCAAAGCATTGTCTCATTCATTCGCAGGGCACGGGATCCACAATGATTTTGTTATAGTGGCATCGAACTTCACGCCGGTGGTTCGCCACGGCTACCATGTAGGGGTGTTTGCTCCCGGCGTTTACCTCGAACTGCTTAACAGCGACTCGTCATGCTACAGTGGCAGCAATGCGATCAACCTCGATCCGATCACATCGGAACCCGGGGCTTGTCAGGGGCAATCCCATTCGATCGTGCTCACCCTGCCGCCCTTGGGCGTGGTCTTCCTTAAGCTCGAAAATGAAACGCACTGCGGCTAGATATTTTCAATAGCCTGATTTACGCCGGTGCGGATATGCTCATCATGCCGAGTTTGTTCGAACCGTGCGGTTTGCCCCAGATGATCAGCTTGAAGTACGGCACCATACCCATAGTGCGTTCCGTCGGCGGCCTGGTAAATACCGTGTTCGACCGGGACTATTGTGGCGATAGACCGCCGGACGAGTGCAATGGATATGTCTTTCACCAGACCGATTATCCTGCTGTCGAATCGGCGCTGCAGCGTGCGATAGGCTTGTGGCATCACTCTCCGGACGAGTTCCGCCGGCTTATTCTCAACGCAATGCAGCATGACTTCTCCTGGAGCAGCTCGGGAGCGAAGTATCTGGCAATTTACGAGCATATCCGCCACAAATAAAACAGAATGAAAGGAATAAATATCCGGCCATGACCGATTTGCCTGAACACATCGATGGCCTCCCGAACATTTCGGGAGAAGAGCAGTTGTGCGCGCAAGCCATGAGTGCGAACAACGGAAAGATAATCTACCTGCATGAGAGCGGAATTGATTTTGGGGGCATCCGGAGCGCGGGCGCCATTGCGCTGCACATGCACCAGCCGCTTATCCCGGCCGGCGGCGGCAACCTGAGCAATGCGGAAATTATCAGCAACCTCAAATACATGATGGATAACCAGGGGATTGGCGACAACCACAACGCTTCGGTTTTTCTGTGGTGTTACAAGCGCATGGGTGAGTTTATTCTGCAGTTGATACATGAAGGCAAGCAGCCGCGCGTGATGCTGGAATACTCCGGCACTCTGCTGCACGGCCTTCGCCAGATGGGGGCACATGATGTTTTAGATAGTCTGAAAACCATCACTCTTAACCGCGACTATCGACGTGCAGTGGAATGGCTGGGAGCCCCCTGGGGGCATGCCGTTGCTCCTTCCACCCCTTCCCAGGATTATCGCCTGCATGTCAAAGCCTGGCAGAATCACTTCGCCTCAATCTTCGGCTTCGAAGCCCTCAGCCGTGTGCGCGGCTTTTCACCTTCTGAGATGGCTCTTCCAAATCACCCCGATGTGGCCTACGAGTTTGTAAAGACATTGAAAGATTGCGGCTACCAGTGGGTCCTTGTCCAGGAGGATTCCGTGGAGCGGCCCGAGAACGGCTGGAGGCCAGAGCGCAAGCATATACCGCATCGCCTCGTTTGCCGCAACTCTCGGGGTGAAACGGCGAGCATCATCGCCATAATCAAGACGCAGGGGAGCGACACCAAACTCATCGGCCAGATGCAGCCGTACTACGAAGCCAAAGGGCTTTCCCGCCTGGAACTGGCCGGAAAACAGATCCCGCAGCTTGTCACGCAGATCTCCGACGGCGAAAACGGCGGTGTGATGATGAACGAGTTCCCGTCCAAGTACATGGAGGTCACTAGCGAGTCTTCCGGTTCGGATGTGCCCATGGTGAACGTCACCGAGTACCTGGAGTATCTCTTCTCTTTTGGTATAAAGGAGGAAGATTTTCCGGCGCTTGAGCCCATTCTTCAATTTCGCATCTGGGAACGCTTCAAACCCGGAGACGGCCCGGAGAAGATGGAGCGGGCTATCGAAGAACTGAGGAAAGAAGACCATCGCTTCCACGTGGATGGCGGCAGCTGGACGAACAATCTTTCCTGGGTGCGCGGCTACGAAGATGTTTTGGACCTATGCAAAAGGTCAGCTCACTCTTCTTCGAAAAAGTCATCAGGCAAAACATCCCTCCCGGTGAACCCCGGTATCGAAATGCCCTGTTTCATCTGCTAACCTCGCAAACAAGCTGCTATCGCTACTGGGGCCAAGGCTTGTGGACCGGCTATGCCCGGGAAATCTGCAGACGGGCGCAAGATATTCTCTCCTTCGATTTTTAGATAGAGTCAGGTTAGGGAACCACATTGAAAACTCGATGCGGCTTGCCAAATAAACGGCCTTAATGCAACAGCATTGTGGCACGGCCTCTCCACCCATCTTCCATGCCACCTCCAAAACACATCAGCAGTCAAATAGAACTCATTCTTGTCACACGGTGACAAACTTTGTCATTTTCTCAAAGCAACTATTAAATTCCAGTTTCCCGGTTATCCCCTCAATGGCGCAAAATCCCTGGGTTTGGCCCCCCGACAGAAAAGAGCCGAGTGTTGGTATAGTCATTGCTCTATATCGAATACGGGAACTACCTAATCGATCAAAATAGAGGTGTGGGTCACTCTCGCCGCGGTTTCCCATGGATCAGTCGGTTTTAGGATGCATTGTTCGGGGCTGGATAGAGGGAGCGAAAATGAGAACAAAAAAGGGATTCGTATTGGGGTTGGTTGTTGGCATAGCGATCTTCATCTTCCTGGCAGGCCACGCTCATGCGGCTTCGACACCATCTACGGACAACTTTGGCGTCCTGTACAACTTCGGCGGCGTTTCAAACGATGGGGCTAATCCTTTAGGCTCCCTAACGCTCTCGGGGACTACGTTCTACGGGATGACTACCGGGATTGGGGACAACTCCGACAGCTCCGGGACTATTTTTCAGGTAAAAGCGGACGGCACAGGGTACCAGGTGCTGCATAACTTCGGCAGTGTAAACAATGGGGCTAATCCGCATGGCGACCTCATCATCTCGGGATCTACGCTCTACGGGATGACCCTTGGGGCGGGCGCCATGCTCGCCGGCTCGGTTTTCAAGATAAATAACGACGGCGCCGGCTACCAGGTGCTGCATGACTTCGGTACTGCTCCAAACGATGGGTACTGTCCTTTCGGTTCCCTCACCCTCCTGGGGTCCACGCTCTACGGGATGACCCCGAGTGGCGGCGCCGGCGGCTTCGGCCTCGGCACGATTTTCCAGGTAAACACGGACGGTTCCGGGTACCAGGTGCTGCACAGCTTCGGCATTGCTGCAAACGATGGGGTTTATCCTTACGCCTCCCTCACGCTTGCGGGAACGACGCTCTACGGGATGACCTCGGGTGGAGGCGCCTACGGCGCCGGCACTATCTTCCAAATAAACAGTGACGGCACAGGGTACCAGGTGCTGTATAGCTTCGGCGGGGTCGCAAACGATGGGGTTTATCCCTACGGCTCCCTCACGCTTTCGGGAACGACGCTCTATGGGATGACACAGGTTGGAGGCGTCTATGGCTTAGGGACAATTTTCCAGATAAACACGGGCGGCACAGGATACCAGGTGCTGTACAGCTTCGCAGGGTATCCAAACGATGGGGAGTATCCTACCAGCTCCCTCACACTCTCCGGGACCACGCTCTACGGGATGACTGCCCACGGAGGCAGCGGCGACGGGTACGGATCCGGCACGATTTTCCAGATAAACACGAGCGGCGCCGGGTACCAGGTGCTCTACGACTTCGGCAGTGCTTCTTCAAACGATGGCGGCTCACTCACACTCTTGGGGACAACTCTCTATGGGATGGCCTATGGGGGAGGCAGCTACGACAAGGGCACGGTTTTTTCCGTCAGCGAGACGCCTGCAGTTCCCGACGCGCCGACAGGGGTAGCGGCAGCGGCCGGCATTGGACAGGCAGCGGTCAGCTTCACGGCTCCAGCCGGTCCTCCCGTCAGCTACTACACCGTCACCTCGAACCCCGGAGGCATAACAGCCACAGGCGCGGGAGGCCCGATAATCGTGGAGGGTCTGCCCAACGGCACTGCCTACACATTCACGGTAACGGCGACAAACACGATCGGGACCGGTCCGCCTTCAGGTCCTTCCAACAGTGTAACGCCTTACGCAGTGCCGCCTTCTTATATTGCCGTCCTTGCCGGTACCTGGAACGCTAACTTTATTGTTTCAGGTTCTGATGCGCCGGAGTGGGAAAGAGGCACGGTGACCGTCAACCCGGACGAAACATTGAGCAACGTTTCCATAACGGACAACAATGGCAATCCTGATCAAGTTATTAATAGCGGTGCTTCTGCTTTCTGGAGTTCTCCCGGCGGGTTGTTCTTGACAACCGGTCAACCGAACAACATCCTGTGCCAGATAGATTCGGGCAATACCGTCATAGTGTGCACGGAAACCGACTTGTCCAATGGCTCTCCCGGTCTCCTGATTTTCACGAAGCAAGCAGCTTCATGTTCATTGGCCGATTTGACCGGTGCTTGGGAAGGCAATTTTCTAACATCTTCAGGGCAATATTCCGGAGCCGCGGAAACAGATTCTCTTGCGATCGACTCGAATGGAACATGGACGGATTCCACTACCGGCGGGACCGGGACTTGGCCGATTTCATCAAGTGGGGTGATAACCGCCCCCTCCGATTCAACATTCAGTGGAGTCATGGACGCAGATAAGACGGTTATGGTTGCAACAAGCGGGGCGAACACCGGCTCCGGAGGCGGCGCCTACCCTGCAGTGCTCAGTGTCTACGCCAAACAAGCCGCTTCATATCTGCCGGAGGATTTGACCGGCACGTGGCAAGGCAACTCTTTGTCGATGTGGACGTGGGAAAGGGACACTCTAACGATCAACCAGGATGGAACATTTACAATGTTCTCTGCTGCAAATGATGGTTCAACAAATAATAACATTAGCGGGACCTGTACACTTTCACCCTATGGGGCGATAACCCTTGTCGTCAATGCAGGATCTTCACAGTCTATCATATCTGGAGACATGGCAGCAGACAAGACGGTAATGGTGACTACGGCACAAAGCAGTATCAATGACCATATCGAGATCTTCACGAAAAGCGCCGCCGGCGCCCTGACTGTCACGATCAGCCCGGCCGGCGCGGTGAGCGCCGGAGCGATGTGGAATGTAGACGGTGGAAACTGGCAAGCGAGCGGAACAACCGTTTCGGGGCTCACGGTCGGAACGCACACGGTGGATTTCAATAATATGGCCGGCTGGACCACGCCTTCCAGCCAGAATGTAAACATCTCGAACGGACAGACCGCATCTGTTGGCGGCGCCTACGTTCAGCAGACCGGCTCCCTGACGGTTACGATCAGCCCGGCAGGCGCGTTAAGCGCCGGGGCTCAATGGAGCGTAGACGGTGGAAACGGGCAAGCGGGCGGAACAACCGTTTCGGGGCTCACGGTCGGATCGCACACGGTGACTTTCAATAATATGGCCGGCTGGACCACGCCTTCCAGCCAGAATGTAAACATCTCGAACGGACAGACCGCATCTGTTGGCGGCGCCTACGTTCAGCAGACCGGCGCGTTGACGGTTACGATCAGCCCGGCAGGCGCGTTAAGCGCAGGGGCTCAATGGAGCGTAGACGGTGGAAACGGGCAAGCGGGCGGAACAACCGTTTCGGGGCTCACGGTCGGATCGCACACGGTGACTTTCAATAATATGGCCGGCTGGACCACGCCTTCCAGCCAGAATGTAAACATCTCGAACGGGCAGACCTCATCTGTTGGCGGCGCCTACGTTCAGCAGACCGGCGCGTTGACCGTTACGATCAGCCCGGCAGGCGCGATAAGCGCCGGGGCTCAATGGAGCGTAGACGGTGGAAACGGGCAAGCGGGCGGAACAACCGTTTCGGGGCTAACAGTTGGATCGCACACGGTGACTTTCAATAATATGGCCGGCTGGACCACGCCTTCCAGCCAGAATGTAAACATCTCGAACGGACAGACCGCATCTGTTGGCGGCCCCTACGTTCAGCAGACCGGCGCGTTGACGGTTACGATCAGCCCGGCAGGCGCGATAAGCGCCGGGCTCAATGGAGCGTAGACGGTGGAAACGGGCAAGCGAGCGGAACAACCGTTTCGGGGCTCACAGTCGGATCGCACACGGTGACTTTCAATAATATCGCCGGCTGGACCACGCCTTCCAGCCAGACGTTTAACATCTCGAACGGGCAAACCAATTCTCTTAGCGGCGCCTATGTTCAGCTCCCTGCCTCCGATCCGGGAGCGCCGACCGGGTGTCGGCAACTGCCGGGAATGCCCGGGCGACGGTTGCCTTTACAGCCCCGGCCTCAAACGGCGGAGGCCCGATCAGCGGCTACACTGTGACGTCCAGCCCCGGCGGTAGCACGGCTTCGGGCGCAACCAGCCCGATAACCGTAACGGGGCTGACCAATGGGACTGCCTACACGTTCACGGTGGCGGCGGCCAATGCCAGGGGCAGCGGCCAGGCGTCGAAAAAATCCAACACCGTTACGCCTGCAACTGTTCCGGATGAACCAACAGGGGCCACGGCAAAAGCGGGGAATGCACAAGCAACGGTTAGCTTCACAGCTCCGGCCTCAAACGGAGGAAGCGCAATCACCGGGTACACAGTTACATCAAGCCCCGGCGGCAAGACGGCTTCGGGCACAGCCAGCCCGATAGCGGTCACGGGGCTCACCAACGGAACCAGCTATACATTCACAGTGACGGCGAAAAACCAGGTTGGGCCAAGCCAGGTTTCAAGTCCATCAAACAAGGTTACTCCAGCCACGTTGCCCGGGGCCCCGACAGGGGCAACAGCAACGGCG
>CAVRZU010000070.1:0-9844 GCA_963725365.1 uncultured delta proteobacterium
CCTGGCGCAGCAGGGTTGGTTGCTTCGGGTTTTTACTCTCACAGGGTCTCCGTTGCTTGCAGGACTGAATGTAGGCACTGGACCCCACACTTGCAACATGTGCAATCTGACAAGTTTTGCTTGAGGGCAATCAGGCGGAATATGGTATTTTCCAAAGACAAAGACTTTATTGGGGGAATATTATCATTTGCCAATCCAGACTCCCAAGCTATATTGAGAATATGCATAACTTTTGGACATCATTAAAGAAAGCCTATTTTTGCTCTGGCGCCCCTTTCGGGAATAACCGACAGTGCGTTTCGCCGGATATGCAAAGGCTTCGGTGCTGATGTCGTATACAGCGAATTGTCAAGCTCCACCGGCTTGGATATCACCGGAATCACGCTGAGGATCATGCGTTTCAATGAATTCGGAGCGCCCTTATGTCGTGCAGCTTTTCGGAAATAATCCCGAACATTTCGCCCTGGCAGCCCGATTTATAAGCTCGGAAATCAAGCCGGACGGGATCGACATAAACTTCGGCTGTCCAATTGCAAAGGTGTTCAAGCGAGGAGCGGGAGCGGCCTTGATGACAAATCTGGCCTCTGGCCAAAGAGATAATCCTAAGCGTCATCGACAATACTCATCTGCCTGTGTCAATAAAGACCAGGATCAGCGTCAAGGAAGTAGATCTTCTCAGCTTCCTCGATTACGTCGGCGACCTGGACATCAAGGCCATAATGATCCACGGCAGATCGTATGCGCAGGGTTTCTCCGGACCAAACGATATCGAGACGACTCGAAACGCACGCGCCCACTTCAAAGGGGCAATCCTTGCAAACGGCGGTGTAAAAATGCGTCTCAGGGAATGGAATTACTTGCAGAAACGAGCGCCGATGGAATAGGAATTGCCAGAGGTGCGCTGGAAATCCATGGATTTTCAAGCGGTTAAAAGCCATGGAAATCGGCGGCATGAATGGAAAGCCCGCTAAAGAAGATGTTTACAGACAGCGATGGAACACGCAAGGCTTGCAGTCGAATTTAAAGGCAAGCGTGGGATCATTGAAATGCGAAAACATCTGGGCTGGTATCTCCAGCAAGTGCCGGGAACAAAGGAACTGAGACAAAAGGTGTTTAAGGCGATCGGACTAGAGGAAGTGGCCGAACTGCTCGGTCGGGCGGGTTAGAAAGGCAGCAGGCTCTAGAGGTGGATTTGAAGCTCAATTTCCGCCCACACCGGAGTATGATCGCTGGGATTGGACTGGCCGCGCAGATCGGCATCCACCAGACAGTCAATCGAGGCTTTGGCGACAGGTTCGGTAGCCCTGATATGGTCGAGCCTCCAGCCCAGGTCCCTGTTAAAACTCTGGGGCAGCCGGTAATCCCAGAAGGTGAACTGTCGAACGTCCGGATGGTGTTTTCGGAAAAGGTCGATAAATCCCCAGGAAACCACATTCGGCAAGCGCCTGCCTTTCCAGAGGATGAAACCCGATTTTCCCGTCCATTCTTCTTGGCGAAAAAACGTCAATTTCCTCCGGCGCAACATTGATGTCCCCTGTCCAGATAATTGGGTCGGAAGGCATGAATTGTCGATGCGAAAAGGTTTTTGAGCCTGGCGAAAAAATCCAGTTTGATGCTGGAAGGCCGGATGATCGGGGCTTCTGCCTTGAGGAACGTAGGTATTGAAAATCCAGATTCCATCAATTTTTGCAGCGATCAACCTGGCCTCCGTCCTCCAGCCGCCGTCACCGAATCCTCGCCTTACCTGCTCGGGTTTACGCGCGCTAAGAATTGCGACTCCATTAAATGATTTCTGTCCGCACACGCTGGCCTGATACCCGGCTTCACGTAGAGAATCGAACGGAAACTCAGCCTCCCGGCACTTGATTTCCTGAAGACATAAAACATCCGGCCTGTTTCGCTCCAGCCAGGACACCAGCACTTGCTCGCGCGAGCGAACTCCGTTGACGTTGAATGTTGCTAATTTCCATTTCACTGAAAGCACCTCCCAACACGGCAATACTGACGTATACTCTCACTTTTGCCTTTTTACTTTTTACTTTTGCCTTGCCCCAGCCACCTCGGTCAAAGTGATATTCAAAATAATGACTTGCTCGACTATTTGGAACATGTTAAAAAATTGAGTTTAATAAAATACGCACTCCCCTTTTCCTTATGGTGTCCAACAGTCAACGGGCTGTCCGGATGCAAAGGGGCGGAGGCAAAACCAGAAGGAGTTGACCTATGGCAGTTGTAGGAATGAAGCAGTTACTGGAAGCAGGGGTCCATTTCGGCCACCAGACCCGCCGATGGAACCCCAAGATGAAACCTTTTATCTTCGGCGCTCGCAATGGAATTTATATCATAGATCTGCAGCGCACTGTCAGGCTTTTCAATACCGCCTACCAGTTCGTAGTCGATACCGTGGCGGCGAACGAGAGCGTACTTTTCGTGGGCACCAAGCAGCAAGCCCGTGACACCATCCAGGAAGAAACTGACCGCTGCGGCATGTTCTTCATCAATCAGCGATGGCTGGGCGGGATGCTCACCAATTTCAAGACAATGAAGCAAAGAATCGACCGGCTCAAAGAACTCGATGCGATGGTCGAAGATGGAAGCATCAACAGGTTTCCGAAAAAGGAAATTCTCGGTCTTACGCGCGAACGCGAAAAACTGGAAAGAAACCTGGGAGGCATCAAGAAGATGACTCGACTGCCCGGAGCGCTCTTCGTTGTGGACACTCAACGTGAGAACATCGCCGTGATGGAAGCCAACCGGCTCGGCATCCCGGTTGTGGCAGTAGTGGATACGAACTGCGATCCCGATGTGATCGACTATCCTATTCCTGGAAATGATGATGCAATCAGGGCAATCAGGCTTGTTACTTCAAAAATCGCCGACGCGTGCATAGAGGGCCGTGAGAAGTTGTCCGAGGTTCAGCAGGCAGGGGTTGACAAGGGGATCGAACTCGAGGAAGTGCCGGCCGGACAGATTCTGGGTCAGGAGGAAAAAGGTCCGGTCGTTGAGATTATAAACCCTGTGCAGGCCGAACAAGGGGAAGAGTAGCAAACGGGAGCAGCCGGATCCGCAGGGTCCGCTGCTCCTTGCCTTCCGGGCGCTGGCGCCGCTTCGGCTCTCGCCTCCCGGTTCTCGGGATGCCGCAGACCGTTCAATACGGTCATAAATCTGAATAAAAGACTACTGAATTTGAAAATAGGGTCGTTTTGTTTTACAGGAGGAAGGAATTGGAAATAACATCAGCAATGGTAAAAGAACTAAGGGACAGAACCAACGTGGGCATGATGGACTGCAAAAAGGCGCTTCAGGATGCAAGTGGCGACATGGAGAAAGCAGTTGATCTCCTGCGCCAAAAGGGTCTTGCCAAGGCAATGAAACGTGCAGGCCGGGAAGCCAGCGACGGCCTCGTTCACGCATATATCCACAGCGGTGGTAAAATTGGGGTCCTGATAGAAGTAAACTGCGAGACTGATTTCGCCGCCAAGAGTGAAGATTTCGGTGAATTCGTGCGCAACGTTGCACTTCAGATAGCGGCCGCAAGCCCGTTGGGGATCAATCCGGAAGATATTCCACAGGATTTGATTGAGCGCGAGCGTGCTATTTGTCTGGCCCAGGCGCAGGAATCAGGCAAGCCCGAGAACATCCTGGGAAAAATGGTTGACGGGAAAATGCGCAAATTCTACGAAGAAAACTCACTGATGCAGCAAAAATATATTCGCGATCCCGACAAGACAATCCAGGATTATTTGAATGAGTTGATAGCCAAGGTCGGCGAAAAAATAGAGGTGCGCCGATTTTGCAGATATCAGCTTGGCGAATAGATGTGTGAGTCGAAATTTGAACGATTTGGCGGAGAAATTCCTGATGATCGAAGAGGGCAAGCCGGTTTACCACAGAATACTTCTCAAGCTGAGCGGCGAAGCGCTAATGGGGTCTGAACCCTATGGAATCGACACAGCCGTATTGCGAGATATTGCCGAGCAGATTGCGCAAGTGCACGAACTGGGCACACAGGTTGCTCTCGTTATCGGGGGCGGCAATATCTTTCGCGGAGTTTTGGCCGCGTCGAGTGGAATGGACCGTTCCAATGCGGACTACATGGGCATGCTTGCAACCGTGATGAATGCTCTTGCGATGCAGGATGCCCTGGAAAAATTCGGCGTAGCCACCAGGGTCCAGTCGGCGATCGACATGAAAGAGGTTGCAGAGCCTTTCATTCGGCGCAGAGCCATCCGGCATTTGGAAAAAGGTCGAATTGTGATTTTCGCTGCCGGCACGGGGCTCCCATATTTTACCACCGACACGACCGCGGCCCTTAGGGCGAGCGAGATAGGCGCCGAAGTACTGATGAAGGCAACCAAAGTTGACGGGGTCTACGAATCCGATCCGGAAAAAAACCCTCTCGCCCTGCGCTACGAACGCATCAGCTTTTCCGAGGTTTTAACCCGGAACCTGAGGGTGATGGACGCCACGGCGATTTCTCTGGCCAGGGAGGAGAAAATGCGCATTATTGTTTTTAACCTCAAAATGAAGGGCAACATCAAGAAGGCGGTTCTCGGCGAGCCGATCGGGACTGTGGTGGAGGAAACCTGTTATGCTCGATGAAATCTATTGTGATCTTGACGACCGCATGAAAAAAGCAGTAGAGACCCTCGAATCGGAAAACAAGAAGCTTCGAACCGGGAGAGCTTCGATTTCTCTTGTTGATGCAATCAGGGTTGATTACTATGGAACTGCTACTCCGCTAAGTCAACTGGCCACCCTGACAGTACCCGATCCGCGTACGATAGTGATCCAACCTTGGGACACTTCGGTGGTTGGTGAAATTGAGAAAGCCATTCTCAAATCCGATCTTGGACTTACCCCGATGAACGATGGCAAGGCAATAAGAATCAATATTCCGCCTCTTACGGCCGAACGCCGCCGCGATCTTGTCAAGGTAGTGAAGAAAAGGGCCGAGGATTGCAAGGTCGCTGTGAGGAACATCAGGCGTGATATAAATGAGAAGATCAAGGACCTCAAAAAAGACAAGAAAGTGTCTGAGGACGAACAATTCCGCGCTCAGGACGAGATTCAGAAGCTCACGGACGACTACGTGAAGAAAATCGACGCCGTTTTCGGCGCCAAAGAAAAGGAAATCCTGGAAACCTAGATGGAACTCGATTTAAAGCGCCTTCCGCGTCATGTTGCCATCATTATGGACGGCAATGGACGCTGGGCCATGAAAAAAGTCAGGAATCGAATATTCGGACACCGGAAAGGCGCCGACGGTGTGCGCTCCATTGTTACCTGTTGTGGGGAGATGGGCATACGGTATTTGACCCTCTATGTCTTTTCCAAAGAGAACTGGAATAGGCCTCAAAAGGAGGTGCGAGCGCTCTGGGAGTTGCTCGAAAAGTATCTCAAATCCGAACTCCCTGAACTGATCGACAAGCAGATACGATTGCGGCATATCGGCGATGAAGAGGGTGTTCCTGCATCCGTGATGGAGCAACTTCGATTTGCCGAGCACAGGACCGCCAATTTTGACAAACTCGTTTTGAGTCTTGCTCTAAACTACGGGGGCAGGCAGGAGATCACACGGGCCGCAAAGCTTTTTCTTGCAGATGTCATGAATGGTTCATGCGGAGCGGGCCAGCTTACCACCGAGCTTTTTTCACGTTATTTGTATGGCGCCGACCTTCCTGACCCCGATCTCATCATTAGAACGGGAGGCGAAATTCGGGTGAGCAATTTCCTGCTTTGGCAGATCGCTTACGCGGAGCTTTATTTCACGGATGTTTTATGGCCTGACTTCGGCAAGGCCGATTTTGTCGAGGCCTTAAAGGAGTTTCAGAGAAGAGAGCGACGATTCGGCCGCACCAGCGAACAGGTAAAGGAGCCCCCAGGACCTTCCAATCGCAAATGATGCCGCTGCCGGCGAGATTGCGCTTTGAAGCAAGAACCCGGGAGAAGTCAACGGCTTAAGCAATTAAACGATAGCGGCTGCGCCCGCCGTGCATCTGGAGCGTCCAAATCTCATGCCTGATTCCCTGAAATGGTCTTCCCATCTGCTGCGTTGGATTACCAGTATAGTTATCGGGGTGCCTCTTATCCTGTGTATTGCCTTCGCTCCCCCCTTGTGCTGGTGGTTTCTCATTATCCTGGTGGCCGAAATCGGTTTGTGGGAGCTATACGGTCTCCTTTTCCACGTTCCTCTTTCATGGAAATGGAGGTTTTTTTACTTTGCAGGCGGATTGTTGCTGCCCTCAGGAGCTTACCTATTCGGTATCTCCGGCCTTACTTTCGCTCTTTTTTATCTCGTTTTTCGCCGCACTTTTCCTTATGATGGTTTCATCTCCACTTGATCACGATGAAATAGCACGGATTGGCCAATTATGTTTCGCTTGGCTTTATTTACCCTATTTTCTTTCGTTTGTTCTGCTTATCGGGGGTGGAACGCAGGGTAGAACCTGGATTTTTTTCTTATTGGCTGTGATAATAGCTGGTGATGCCGGCGCCTATTACACTGGATTGCGGGCCGGCCGCCACAAGCTTTACCCGGCAGTCAGCCCGAAGAAGACGATCGAGGGTGCTGTCGGCGGACTTATTTTGAGTATAGTTGCCGCAACGGCGGTCGGGTTGCTTTTTTTGAAAAATGTGCCTCTGGCAAGTCTGTTCGTTTTCAGCCTGACAATTGCGGCTGTTGGACAAGCCGGAGACCTGATTGAGTCCATGATCAAGCGTAGCGCGGGCAAGAAGGATTCGAGCGCACTGCTTCCGGGCCATGGAGGTTTGCTCGATAGGCTCGACTCTTTGATTTTCGCCTTCCCTATATTGTGGTGCCTGTTACAATGGGCCGGTTCGGGCAGATATAACGGATTTTGAACGGTGGATATGACCAGGAAAAAGATATCGATAATTGGCAGTACCGGTTCGATAGGAAGGAGCACGCTGGAAGTTGTGCGCCAGTTTCCGGACCGTTTCGAGGTAGTTGCTCTCGGAGCCGGTGCAAATGCTGCTCTTCTCTTTGAACAGATAATGGAGTTTTCTCCGCGGATGGTTTCCGTTATGGACGCCCGGGTGGCATCCAGCCTCCAAAATCTTCTGGCCGGCAAACGGGACCGCTTTCCCGAAATCCTTTATGGTGCAGAGGGGTACTGCAGGGTGGCGGCTTGCCCCGAGTCGGATATGCTGGTATCTGCCATGGTCGGCGCTGCCGGTCTTTTGCCTACACTTTCCGCCATTAAGGCTGGAAAAGACATTGCGCTCGCCAACAAGGAGACCCTGGTTGCTGCGGGAGAAATCGTAACGAGGGCCGCCGCAGAAAACAATGTGCGGATCCTTCCGGTGGACAGCGAACACAGCGCTATTTTCCAGGCCCTCCAGGGCAACCACAGAGAGGCCCTCGACAGGGTGCTTCTAACAGCCTCGGGAGGCCCTTTTTTCAATAAATCCAGAAAAGATCTGGAAACAGTTTCGCCCGAAGCTGCACTTTGCCACCCCAACTGGTCGATGGGCCCCAAGATCACTATCGACTCTGCCACCCTTATGAACAAGGGCCTTGAGGTGATCGAGGCCCACTGGCTGTTCGGAGTGCCCCTCGATCGCATATCAGTATATATTCATCCGGAAAGCGTTGTACACTCGATGGTCGAATACCTTGACGGCTCGGTAATAGCACAGATGGGAGTTCCGGATATGAAAATACCCATAGCGTATGCCCTGGGCTACCCTGAGCGTCTCCCTGTAAAATGTCCCAAGCTGGATTTATTCAGTCTTCAAAAACTATCGTTCTATCCTCCGGATGAAGAAAAATTCCCTTGCTTGCGCTTGGCCTTCGACGCTTGCCGCATCGGATCGACGATGCCTGCTGTGCTTAATGCCGCAAACGAAATAGCGGTGCATGCTTTTCTTAAGAAAACCATCAGTTTCTACGACATACCAAAAGTGATCGGTGAAGTCATGGCTTCCCATAAACCTTGTGAAAAACTCGGCCTTGATGCTGTTCTTCACTCAGACGCATGGGCACGTGAAGAGGCATCGAAAATTATTGCCTGCCGTGGTGCGCAAACATGCTGCTAAATCGAAATTACAACTTATATTGATGAAAATAAATTTACGTTGAAGTGAGGTGCACAACTTGCTGACTACCATACTATCAACACTTATAGTGCTCGGAATTTTAATTTTTGTTCACGAACTGGGACACTTCCTCGTAGCCAAACGCTCGGGAGTCACCGTACTACGGTTTTCTCTCGGTTTTGGACCGAAAATATTCAGCATCACTCGAGGACAAACCGAATATCGCCTGTCGCTGGTGCCGCTTGGCGGCTACGTCAAAATGCTGGGCGAGGACTCAGAGGAAGAACTGCCGGAAGCGGCGGATCGAGCCGGAGCTTTTTCAGAGCAGAGTGTGTGGAAGCGGCTTCTGATCGTATTTGCGGGACCGCTCTCCAACTTTGTCACCGCGATCATCATTTTTACGTTGCTCTTTGCATTTTCCGGAATCCCGGAACGAGCGCCCGACATCGGAACTGTCAATCCAGGATCGCCAGCTGAAAAGGCCGGCCTGCAAAGCGGGGACAGAGTGCTTTCGATTAATGGTGAGCCGATCCGTACGTGGGACGATCTTTCCGAATCCATTGAGAAACTGGGCCTAAAACCCCTGAATCTCCGCATAAATCGAGGAGATTCCGATCTCTCTATTGCAGTCACGCCTACCATTGATGAGGCCAAGAACCTATTCGGAGAAACGTTCAAAAGACCGCTGATCGGCATTACCGTTTCAGATAATAAGATTGTCAGAAAGGTCAATCCGCTTGCAGCGGGCTATTATGCCCTCGATCACACTTACCAGTTGAGCAAACTTTTCTTTATGACCGTTATCAAGCTGGTCGAGCGGATAGTACCGCTCAACACGCTTGGCGGGCCCATAATGATCGCACAGATGGCCGGCAAACAGGCTGCCAAGGGCGTAGTCAACCTGATGTATTTCATGGCCCTGATCAGTGTAAACTTGGCGGTTCTCAATCTTTTGCCTATTCCGGTACTCGATGGAGGCCATATTTTCTTTTTCTTAATCGAAGCGGCCCTTGGCAAGCCTTTATCACTGCGAAAAATAGAAATCGCTCAAAAAGTCGGGCTCCTAGCTCTTTTGTCACTCATGGTGGTTGTTTGCTATAATGACATAGGGCGGCTTGGCCTCGACTGGTCCACGATCACTTCATGGTTTCATCATCTATGGTCCAGGGTGTGAACAGAGGTCAGCAGATCTGTTTTGCAAAGCGCCGTCAACTTCCGGCGCTTTCTTTTTTCGCATTTTTCGCTTAACTCTTTATGCGGCATCAGCCTTCCACGCTATGAAAATTCTTGCAGCCGATACCTCTACGCCGTCGGGCAGTCTTGCGCTGTTCGAAGGTGAAAATCTGACCGCGGAATGGACGCTCAGCTCGGGCAAGACACACAACAGGCGATTGCTAGAGTCGTTGGATTCAATTCTCCGGAAAGCCGGGTGGGACCTGAAATCGATTGACGCATTCGCGGTTGCGAGCGGGCCAGGCAGCTTTACCGGTCTTCGGATCGGAATGACGACCATGAAAGTGCTGGCTTGGACAACCGGTAAGCTTTATGGTTCGATCTGCTCCCTTGACGCCCTCGCCTTCCCTTTCTGCTTATATGTCAGTCGGATATGCGCAATGATCGACGCTCGAAAGAGTGAAGTTTATTGCGCACTTTATCGGCCAGATGGAAAAGGAGGCCTCAATCTCGATATTCAGCACTGGGCGATGTCCCTTCCCTGCTCGCCGAGAAAATATTTATCCAGGTTCTCCGAAACCTGTTATTTTTGCGGGAGACGGCTGGACTG
>CAVRZU010000071.1:0-16145 GCA_963725365.1 uncultured delta proteobacterium
TCCTCCGCGTCTCTGCTCTTTTATTGCATGATGGGGGAAATCACAAAATAGCTCTGGACAATTCAAAGGAGTTGATCCCCTGTCGAATTCGCACTGGATATGCCCGATGCCCATTCGGTCCAGGTGGTCGGCTCATTTAATAATTGGGTCCCCCAACCCTGTGAGTTGCATAAGGAGGAAGGTTCGACCCGGTGGAACTGACTTTGCGGCTCCAGCCCGGCCGCTATGAATACGCCTTCCTTATTGATGGAAAACATGTGCCGCATCCGGGCGGCGGAATTCAATAACGATGATGGGTTTGGGGAATCAAAATACGGTGCTGGCTTTGGGACCTGAAGATGACATTTAGGCAGTCGTCGCTTTGCCTGTTCGCGCTTATTGCAGTTTCGGCAGTTCCATTTAATGTCTGGCGCACAAAGCAATCAGGCCGGCGTAACACATGATGTAGCACAAGCTGTCCAAGAGGCAAAAAAAGCCGGGGTCCCCGATGAAACCATAAACAGGTTGCTCTCGCTCGGTTACGATAACGGAGTGGAAGCGGCATCCATGGCCAACTTGGTTAGCATTGTGGTTCAGATTAAAAGTCGCAGGACCTGCCCCAGGAACCTTTCCTTAATAAGATTGAGGAGGGAGTGGCCAAGCACGTGCCGGCAGCGTCAATCGAGCAGGTGTTGAACCAAAAAAAGCAGGATTATCTGTTTACCCGATCACTTACGTCAGATTACCTGAAAAAGCATGGTCTTAAGCAACAAATTACGCCCAAGGATCTGGTAGGAATAACGGAAAGTCTTTACAGCGGCCTGTCCCATGAGGATTTGGCCCTTATAATGGAACAGGCCCCGCCAGTTTCCCCCACCACACTGAGAGAGGGCAATTCACATCCAGGCTTCTCTCAAACAGGTCGGGTTCGACCCGAAACTGTCTGACCAGATTGTCTCCACAGGATTTAAACATAATTTCTTCACACACCAACAGCGCGGTTTTGGCCGTGCGATCGTGGCCGGCAAACACAACGGGGTTTCCGATGCTAAAATAGCAGAGGCGGCCATGTCAACAATGCAGAGCGGAGGTACAGTAGCCGGATTCTGTTCACAAATCGGGGTTGCATTTTCCGATGTGGATCGACCCAGAGACGAGGTTATCCGGCCCCTGTTCCATAGGCTGAAGTAACCATGAAGATGAGACGAAAGTTCTGTGCTGTCATACTTGCACTTTCTTTAGTGCTTGCTTCGGCTTATATTGCCGCAGCTCAAGACAGTGGCAGCACGGACAGGCAAACAGCACAGCGTGCAGACAGGGGACATCCTGCGACGACCGGATGCCAACTCCAGCGGCACGATGCGCGTTGACCGGGATTTGTATTTATCCCACTACGACGATGTCAATCAGTTCGGCGATGACGAGGCTTACAATAAAACAACCGGACACAGCGTAGTCCGGTATCCCATTCACAGAATCGATCCATAGAAGCTCATCCCCTTTTCGATTTAATTGACAAGCCTACTAAAAATATCCCCGGACTAAGATGAAAAATAGCGGGTACGAGTATCGCGAGCAAATAGATATCCGGGGTAGCGGTGTTACCCTTCTGGCTCACCTCACCCGGAAGTATCGCCATTCTTCGGAAGCTGTCTGGCGCGACCGTATCGAGAGAGGTGAAATTTTTCTTGATGGCCGTCAGATCCAGTGGGATACAGTCCTCAAATCGGGTCTAAGCCTTCTTTGGCGCCGTCCTTCCTGGGATGAACCGGATGTGCCGCTTACATATTCCATTCTCTATGAAGACGATGACCTGCTCGCGGTGGCAAAGCCTTCCGGACTCCCGACCTTGCCGGGTGGTGGTTTCCTCGATCACACTCTCCTTACTCTCGTGCGAAAAAGCAGGCCTGAGGCTTCACCCATCCATCGACTGGGGCGGGGCACCTCAGGGTAGTGCTGTTCGCCCGCACTGCTCGTGCCCGGTCGATACTCGGCGCGGCCTTGCGAAAAAATGAAATAACCAAAATGTACCGCGCGTTAGCCACCGGTGTGCCTGCTGTGCAAAAATTTTTCATAGATACGCCCATCGGACTTATTCCGCATTCGAAGCTGGGGACCCTCCACTCGGCCTGCGCCGGAGGAAACTGCCCTAGCCGGGTCAGTGTCCTGGAGCAAAGAGGGGATACTTCACTGCTGGAGGTAGGGATCGAAACGGGAAGGCCCCACCAAATCCGCATTCATCTCGCGTCCGCCGGGCACCCGCTGGTAGGCGACCCTCTTTATGCCGCCGGAGGGACCATAAGGAACCAGGATGCACTCCCCGGAGACTGCGGGTACCTGCTTCATGCGGAGCGTCTTAATTTTTGCCATCCGGCAACAAAATCAGATTTCGAGATTCGGTGCTCCTCGCCACCCGAGCTTGAGACGAAGTAGCATTAACCACGGAGGCACAGAGAAATCTAGTCAAGATTTTCAGTTTTCGGTCCAAGGTATTGCTTTTTCTCAGCGTTCTCTGTGCCTCTGTTGTTGGTCGATTTTAGATGGCGCCTCACTGTATCCATAAAAAACTCCAGGGCCGGAGATCGCCATTTATCCTTATACCGGATCATCAGTATCCCGGTTTCCAGGTAATCCACCCAACCCACCTTGGCCACTCGCCCGGCTTCAGATTCTATTCGAACGGCAATCTCCGGGATAACGGTTACTCCAATGCCGGCCATAATCGCCTGCTTGATGGCCTCGATGCTATTCATCTCGATCACGGTGGCGGGCGTCACCTTCTCAGCGGTCAATGCCTGCTCGAATATCATCCGGTATCCGCAGTCACTTTTGGGCAAAAGGAGGACCTGTCCTTCGAGGTCCTTGAAATCTGCTCGTTCACACGAGGCCAACGGATGACCGGGATGAGTGATAATGGCCAGGGGCTCGCTGCGCAGGAACTCGGATTCAAGGTTTTCCGCGCCAATGGTATCTGCAAATAGAAAAGCGAGATCCACCGTGCCTATTCGCAGTTCGTGCTCCAGGGAATGCAGGGCGCAACTGGTGATATCCAGCCGCATCCCGGGAAAACGCGCTTGATACTCACACAGGACGGGGGGCAGATAATAGGTGGCAATGGTCTGGGGGACCCTCAATGTGAGTAGACCGGATGAGCGGTTTCTACCGGTGACCTCGGCCAAAGCTTCCTCTTTGAGCGCCAAAAGCTTATCTGCGTAAGTGAGCAATTCTTGCCCCGGCCTCTGTAAGCTGGACTGCTTTGCCGATCCGTTTAAACAGCATGATGCCGAACTCATTTTCAAGGCTCTTGATCTGGGCTGAAACGGTTGACTGCGAATAATTGAGGACTTCGGCCGCCCGGTTGAAGTTCATCAGTGTTGCTGTGGTCCGGAAGGTCCGCAAGCGTTGCAGGTCCATGGTGTTGTCTCCTCTTTAATCGAATATTCCGATAAGTATATGAAAATTAATCGTTGGACGATCCTTTAGCTATTCGGTACACACTTATATCAAGATTTGCCATGTAACAATCTTTAATCTAAATGAAAGATTAATTCTCTCGCTGCTACATTGAGGAGACAATCATGAGTGGAAATGAAAACAGAACGGAGGAGAAAATGGAACCGATCCACATTTCGACAACGCTGGTCGCGGGCGCCAATCGTCGTATGATTGCCAGGGCACGTGATCACGAGATAGTGATGGATGTCCACAAAGAGCGGGGAGGCGACAATGCCGGTCCGACCCCGCCGGAATGCCTGGCCATGGCGCTGGGTGGATGCCTCCTCAATATATGCCGCATTATCGCAAAGCAGAAGGGGATCGTCATGGCGGACCTCCGGGTATCGGTCGCAGGAATATAGACCCGTCCAGGGCCTTCGGCATCGACACGGATGCCAGGGCAGGCTTTTCACAGTTGTCGGTGCGGCTGGAGGCGGCATCGAACCTTTCGGATGCCGAGAAAGAGGAATTTAGCCGGGAACTTTTCGACAGGTGTCCGCTGTGTGATACCATCGGTAGTCCGGTGCCCTTGCAGCTCATTCTACAAAATGACTGAAACAGGAGTGTCGGATCATTGCCAGTTCTTCTTCCCTGGCGGTTTCAATGTCGCCGGTCTGATAGGCTGTTCGGGCAAACCAGATCGCCTCGGGGATCTCATGCGGGCTTGATGCCGGTAATAATGCGGGGCGCATTCATATCTGACAGCGTCGAATGTTTTCTGAGCCATTAGGCAATGGGCTTCCAATCGCGGCTGGCTCGGCTTGTGCTCCTGATTTGAAGGCACTCAGAGAAGCAGAGCCGATGACGGCAAATACTGCCCCATTCGGCCGAAGGTCGAGGTTGTCAGAAAATGGGCGAAGCTGGTCAGGCGTAGACCCGATTCGAAGGCAAAACGCAGCGCCAAATGGTTGATCCCGGGAACCGAAAATCGTATCGTCAACGCCATGTCTGCGGCTTCACGGCAGGCCAGCGTCATCACGGCCTCCCCATGTTCGGGCTCCTTCCAGGCGGCAGGTCCTATGCCCCCCCGGTTGAGATAGTAGTAACCAACCGGCTGCCCATTTTGGAGCACCTGTCGCCCCCTGAATCCAAACGCGTCTGACCAGAGGTCATGATCAACTCTTCGTTGCGCTCCCCAGATATAGGGGTCCAACTCGTTCGTGAGCGCCTTTCCCAGTGGTTGTGCCGTACACCCTGCCGGTACGGCGGGAAGGCGTTGGGGCATGCCCTCGAACAGGAGAATCTCATAGCCGGGCAGCATCCCGAGTTTCATGTACGACGCCATGGCCGTGGTGTCAACGGAAGACCAGGTGCAAAATTTGATGGCGCCGGAGCGGCGGCCTTCCTCCCAGACCTGCCTGAGCAGCGGCATGCCTATTCCCCTCCGCTGCAGATCGGGCAAGGCCCAGAACGCGGAGAGAAACCAGATGTCATCCCGAAGGATGGCGCCGGCAATGGCCACGATGCGTTGATCCGACTCGGCGATGCGAAAGATGCCAGTGGAACGCACGTGCTCGTAGCCGCGCAAAATGATCTCGAGCGAGGGTAACATACCTGCTACATTATT
The DNA here is from genome assembly GCA_963725365.1 of uncultured delta proteobacterium. GTDB lineage: Bacteria > Desulfobacterota > Syntrophobacteria > Syntrophobacterales > Syntrophobacteraceae > SbD1. The sequence continues at coordinate 5,042 of CAVRZU010000071.1, forward strand.
GCGGGCAAACAAGTCCTGCACGGATGTCAGCCAGAGATCGGCCATCTTCGGCACATCCTCAGCGGTGGCCGGCCTGTAGTGGACTTCCGGTTGCCGGATTTTCTGGCTCATTGGAACCTCCTTCGGGTTTGTGGATTTGTTCTATACAATGTCATTTCAGACGATAGTTTCTTAAAAGCCCCATCACCACTCCCACAACCTCCACCTTATCGGCAGCTACCCGGATAGGCTTCATGCTTTCATTTGCAGGGCGTAATTCTATCTCATCTCCGTAGTGGTAGAACTTCTTGACCGTTGACTCCCCATTGACAAGGGCCACCACGGTTTGCCCGTTTTCCGCCTGGGGCTGCTTGGTGATGATCAGGGTGTCTCCATCCCGGATTCCCTCGTCAATCATTGAATCCCCTTTGACGCGCAGAGCAAAATTGCTTCCCTTCCCAAGGAAATTCTCCGGCACTTCAATGGATTCAGGCACCTCAACGGCCTCCATGGGAGTCCCCGCCGCCACAGCTCCCAGAAATGGAATGGCTCCCGTTCCGGTTTGAACAGGGACCAGTTCCAGTGCCCGCTTCTTGTTTTTCCATGGAATCCTGAGATAACCTCTCTCCTCTATCTGCTTGAGATGCTTGAAGACGGCGTTCAGGGATTGGAACCCGAGATTGCTTCGGATCTCCTCGTAGGATGGCGCATAGCCATGCTGATCGATATAGCCTCGCACAAACCGGTATACCCGTTCCTGTGCCGGAGTCAGTCCCATGGAATATCCTCCTGACGTTGAGTTAGCCTGAGCATCCGAGCTGCACTGCTTTCTCCCTCAAAGATCCCAGGAAATGCAGATCCGCCAGCGAGGCCCTCTGTCCTTTTTCCTCGATGAACCTGATCAGGCCAAGGATCTTTGAAATCCTCGGAGACACTACATCATAGCCGTTTTCCCTGGATTTTCCATTCCCATCTTCGGATCGCATGAACCGGCCCTGGAATCTGAGAAACTCTTCGCCGGACTCGAACACCTCACCATGCAAGAAGTCCTTATAAACTTCTGTTGAACCTTCATCAATGCGCCGTGCCGTCTCAACAGTATTGAGGTAAGCTTGTTCCCGGACCGTTCGGAACAGATACCCCGAAATTTCCCTCTCACCGAGATAACCAAAAGGAGCAGGGAGTTCATGATCAAAGCAGTATGACCGTTTGAAAAATGGCCACTTGAAAATCGGAGATCCCGGCTGCGGCAAACCATTGCTCCCAACCTGGACGACAAACTCCGGAAACTCGCTATACTCCTCCCACTCCTTGTAGGCATATTTGACAGCGGTGTCCACCCTCCCTTGTGAATCCTGCGAGAGGGCATGCTCAACGGCAATTTGGAGAAAGTAGACGGTTTCCCGCATCCCATTTTGCGCAAGCACCATCACAGCCTTTTTTCTCAATGTGTAAAGGTCAACGCTCATCCTTCCCCCTCAAGACTTCTCTGATTGTGATTGAAACCTATGTTTTCAGCCAGTTTACCCTTGCCCGCTTTTTTGAAAGAGGATGCTGTGTGTGCCTCTGCGGCAGTGAGGTGAATATAAGGTGAAAGTAATTCGGTTGTCAAATGTTTTTTTTGCCGAAAGCTGAATTTCCTCATCGAAGGCGATCTGCAGGGATCTGGAGCAACTCGTGCCTCCCGGCAAGAGAAGCCAGGTTGTAAACGAGGCCTTACACAAGGATCTTTCGACCCTTTGACCGAGAATATGCACCGGCTGTGCTTTGATTGGATGTCGCAAAATAGGGTGACATTTCATATGCAATAGGAATCTTGGAAAGTATTTTGGAAATGATTATTAATAGTCGTATCTCGCTGGCGGCGTCGATTCGGGACCGCCGCAAGGCACATTGGGAGAATACCTTGGGCAGAACTGGTTCAAGAGTCAAAATAATTGGATCTCATCATGACATTCTCGGATTTTTCGCAAGAATCACTGCAAGAACTCACTTCTAAATGGCTATATCAAAAGCCGGGTCAGCGTTTTAATGTGTACAAGGACACAACCGATTTTTTCCGCATCGAATATGGTGATATTGTTATCCTTGATGGAAATCCTTTTCTGATTCGCCATAATGCGAAAGAAGGGCGTTTTGGGCTTGATGATGAAGAAAAATTTTGGGTCAAGCGTTCAATTGATTTGCGTTCCGGAATGACAAAAATCATTAAACTCGTGTTTTTCGAGAAGTTTACTGCACGTATTGGCGGAATAGAATTTGAATGCTTCCGAAGTCCTCTAAAAGAGGCTCGTATCCTTGATCTAGTAAAAAACCTTCCCCATTTTATGCAAGGTTATTCTGTACAAGATGACCATGAAAACATTGTTCGCATTCTTGATTTTATCTATGGGATATCATTAGCAGATCACATCAGAGAAATCGCAATGAATGTGAATCATGAGACGTATTTCCATCAATATTTTCCAAAAATATTAGATAATTATATTCTTTGTGTCGAAGCTATTCGTTTCCTTCATGATCATGGTGAAAAACATGGAGACATCCGAAGAGATCATATTCTGGTTGACCGAGAAAGCGGGCAATACCGCTGGATTGATTTTGATTACAATTTCCGTCATAGAGAAAATATGTATGGCTACGATCTATTTGGTCTCGGGAATATTTTGATGTATTTAGTAGGTATGGGAGACATTGTATCTCAGGATTTGAAAAGGTCAAATCACCCTTCACTGCATCAGTTATTAGAAGAGGATGTTAACATTATTTTCAACAACCGGATTGCCAACTTAAAAAAGGTATATTCTTATATTCCAGATAGTTTAAACCGCATCTTGATGCACTTCTCAAAAGGAGCTAACATATTTTATGATCGTACGGACCAATTAATTGAAGAGCTTCGCGAGGTCCAATCAACTTTACCAAGTATATAAAAGGAATTGGAAAATGAGCTTTGAGATAAATAAAAATATTCTAATTGCGGCAGATGAATCTCAAAATGCACAACGCGCAGTAATTTATGTTGGTAAACTCTTGGGCGGAATTAAAGGGTTTAAAGTTACAGTGTTGCATGTTATTCGTGAACCTGAAGAAGATTATTTCCCCCAAAAAGCTGATAAAGATCAATGGTATAATGAATATCGTGAACAGGTTGTTCAAATGCTTGAAAAGTATCGCAATATTTTAATTGATGCAGGATTTAGCCCTGAAGATGTATCAACCCGTTCAACTACCCGATATTGCCCCTCAATGGCAGAATGTATTCTTACAGAAAAAGATAAGACGGAATATAGTACCTTAGTCATCGGCAGAAAAGGACTTACTCATAAAGAAGAATTTTTGTTCGGAAGCATTTCAGGAAGAATTGTCAGAACCGCTAAGAATTGTACGGTATGGGTGGTTGAATAGCCCCAGCAGCTACAGAATACTTTTTTAATTCAATTAGGTCGTGGATTGTGCGAAAATCTTCAAGATGGCAACTGTCCGTTTCGTTCGTATGTTTTCCATTCTTTTCTTTTCATCGGCCGAACGTTTGAAGCGTGGCACTGCGGACACCCCTGGTATTGGCCGTCCTTCGATTGTCGCCAGACGGTATACAGCATGCCGGGTAGAAGAAAACAGCACCAGAGCGTAATTTCGATTTTTCGAGAGCCTTTGGCGATGCCCTTGCTTTCCCGATATAATGACATGACGGGCAGATGATCTTCATGTTTACTCCTCTTTTGTGACCAAAAAATGAGCGCTCTATATAAAACTTTCCCTCCCTGTTGGCAACTCTTTTTGCGGCGGATTTTTGCGTTTTATCCGGCAGAGTCCGTTGCTATCTCATTCTTTGAGTGAAGCAGGAGAGGATTTGAGTATCGGACAGGAGGCGCGCGCGATGACACTGCATTTCTCGGCCCGTATGGTGGTATCCGGTGCTGCCAGTCGGCCGAGTTCTCCTGGCTGTTTTTCCAACCTGCTGAAAACACACAAAAAATGTTCTGGATGGGGTTGATTTGTTCCGAAATGGGGATAAGATTTAATCGTTGTAAATGGTGATGAGTTGAACATTCGAGTTGAACCTTCAGCAAAGAGAGGGAATTTGGTAGAGAGCAACGTAATATGTCACCAATTGGGGAACCCATTGGATTCTCACCTGCGTCTGATGGGTTCCCTTTCTTTTCTTTTATGACAGCGTCCTCTGAGTCCCTCCAGTTTGTGATTTAGGCACATTGAAATGTTAAAATTCATTTTGAGGATTAGGGCAAAATGGCTTCAAATGTGCACAACGCCTGTCGCCGTTGTGATGATTGCGGGATAAGGACCGGAGTAAAATCCGATGAGGTGGATCAGTGTATCCTGGAATGCTCACAGTGCGGTAGAGAATACCCTTTTTACAAGTCGCAGGAAGAGAGGCTAATGCGAAAAATGAAAGAGCAAGATAACGTTTCAAAGTAAAACCCCGGACAAATCGATACGGTGGGATTCAATTTGATTCCTCTCACCATGGTTGAATCAGGCTTTAGTCAGCAGTTTGGCCCGAATTCACCTATTACTTCAGATAGTCTCAGAAGCCCTGGTAATTATTGTCCATGTCCATCATATTTGTAAACCTTCATGGGCTGGTGTGAGCCGTAGAGGAGCCCTGACGCTTTGCGGGAAATCGGCTTGACACCGAAAGTCCGCCATGAGATGATTCGCCACGCTCACTTTAACGACGGGAGGTACTATGAAAACGGCGAAAGATTTGGCAAGGTGTAAGATGCCCTCGGTATCTGCTGCAGATCTATTCAATGTAATGGGGCCTTACGACCACAGGGAGCAGCGCCGATGGGTTGCGAGATGATACTTCGCTCATCGAGTGGTCCGAGAAAAGCGATACGTCCTTCGACGGCGAAGCCAAAGATCCCGACTGATCTCAACCAGCGTAGTTTCGATGTCCCCCTGTGTCCAAGAGACATTGGGGGCATTGATTTTTTTATGGGCTCTTTTTTGCGTTCCAAGAAAAAGGGACCCCTCTTGGATGCCTGGAACACTGGGACACTGATATGAAACAAGGTGTTCTTCTTGTTATCTCCAACTCTTATGATGCTACGGTCAACCTGTTGATATCACGAATTGGCAGTGATAAGGTTTTTCGATTCAACTTCGACCTGTGGCACGATTATAAACTCCAGATCACCTCGAAGGGCTTTATCCTATCCGATCGAAGCGGGCGTGAAGTTACTGATGACCGTATCAGTAAAGTTTTATGGCGTAAACCCTGGAGCCGGAAAGCCTACCGTCCCTCTTCGCGTTCGGACGAGGACCGCTACTATGACGGGGAGATTCTTTACGCAATGCGCGATATGGTGAATCTTTGCTGGCTGGACGGAAAACTTGTCCTGGTGGAACCCTTTGCCGAACTGCACGCTGGTAAATTCGTTCAACTCCGACTGGCTGCACGCCATTTCCAGGTGCCGCAGTACCAGTTCCGCCTGGGTGCCGGGACTACTTTTAATGAAAAGCAGGAAACGGTTGTCAAGAGCCTCACAATGGAACCTGTGGGAGATGGAACAATCCCGTGAACTGCTTTTTACCACAAGAGTCGAGGATCGCTCCCTGTCGCCGGGCTGCCCGTGGATGGTCCAGAATTACGTTCCGGCTCAAAAAGACATTACTATAGCTTTTGTATACGATCGTCTGTTTGCTTTCGAGTTAAGCCGGGAGTCATTCCTCGATCGTGCTGTGGACTGGCGCGAGTTGCCCTCTGACTGGAAGCGGGACGACTGGCTGCCGCACCTGCTGCCCAGCGATGTGGCTTCGGGAGTCTTCGGCTTTATGAAGGATATGGGCCTGCATTTTGGCCGCCTGGATTTTTTATGGGGCCCCGGTGGCTATTTCTTTCTGGAAGTGAACAGCAATGGCGAGTGGGCCTGGCTTGACGCCGAAGGCCGCCATGGAGTCCTGCCGAAAGTGGTTGAAGAGGTCTCGCCGGATACTCCCTTGCATTCGATACCTTTCTGTCGATTTGCAGGTTCGACTTACGCATCCAAAGCGTGAGCCGAAGGTTGGCATAATCGATAATGTTTCGAAAAATTCGGGGTTTGAAGACCTGGCCCGGTTTCAATACAGCGCGATGTGATGGGTGATGGGTAATGGGTGACAGGGATTGGCGCATTCTCGGCGAGTTGCTCCCCCGTTTGTGGGCAGACCCGGACACCCGCATGGACCTGATCTTAGTGGTTTTCCTGCTTTTGGCTACAGCGGCCTTTAATGCAGCCGTTCCCGTGCTTTACAAGGACCTCGTCGATCATTTCGTCGTTTCCCCTGCAGTCATTCCTGTCCTTCTAGTCGTGGCATATATCATCGCCCAAAGCGTTGCTAAGGTATGTGGAGACCTGCGATGGCGCTATTACGGGCGAATCGAACAGCGAATCCGGCGGAACATGGCTTTGCGGCTTTTCGATCACGTGCACGGCCTTTCGTTGCGCTATCATTTGGAGCGGCGAACCGGCGCACTGCAGCAGATCGTCGAAAACGGCATACTTGGTTACTGCATTATACTGCAAAATTTTCTCTACGTTATGGTTCCGTTGGTATTCGAGCTGGCCTTGATCGGCGGCGTAATTGCTGCTTTGGGAAAGCCCTTTTATCTCGCCGTTCTTATGGTTACCGCTATCCTGTATATCATCGCAACCATCAGGGTTATCGAAAAACAGAGATTATTGCAGCGGGAAGCCGCCGCCGCCCAGATCGAGGCTGCTGCCGTGACTATAGACAGTTACCTCAACTACGAGACAATTAAATACTTCGACGGCGGGAGCATGGTCCGAGATCGTCTGGACCGGTCGCTAAAACGAAGTGAAGACGGCTGGACCGGATATTACTACCGCCGCACCCTAACAGGCCTCACACAGACGTTGTGCCAGACCCTCGGTCTGGCCGCCATTCTGGTTCTAGCGGTGCTCGATCTTGCGAATGGCTCGCTTACGGTGGGTGGTTTCGTGCTGGTCGTTTCATATTTTCTGCAAATCATGCGTCCCGTTGAAAGCTTCGGCTTGGCTTATCGCGAAATCATGACGGGGCTTACCTTTGTGAAGCAGGTGGAGGAACTTTTGCGGGAACGCTCGGAAGTCCGCAACATGCCGGGCGCCAAAATACTCCCGCCGGGTAGAGGCGAAGTCCTATTCGACCGGGTCGATTTTGCCTACGAACCCGACCTGCCCATTCTTCGGGAAGTGAGTTTTCGGATTCCTCCGGGCCGCACCCTGGCTGTCGTCGGTCCGAGCGGCGCAGGCAAGTCTACACTGTCCAGGCTGCTTTTCCGCTCTATGATGTCCGGCGGCCATGTCGCAATAGATGGTCATCGGCTGAGCGAGCTAAGCCTCGAAAGCGTGAGGGAATCTATGGCCGTGGTGCCGCAGGATACGGTCCTGTTCAATGATACCCTGGCCTTCAATCGCGGTATTGCCCGGCCTGGCTGCAGTCTCGAAGAAATCCGGGAGGGTGCGAGGCTTGCCGGAATTGCCGGATTGATCGACTCGTTGCCCGACGGCTAAAACACATAGTGGGTGAACGCGGCCTTGAGCTTTCCGGTGGTGAGAGGCAGCGTATTGCTATTGCCCGCGCGGTACTTAAACAGCCGCGCATTTTCATATTCGACGAAGCGACCTCATCGCTTGACAGCGAGACGGAGCGTCATATCCAGCAGAATATCGAGCGGCTGTCGCACGGTGTCACCACATTACTGATCACCCATCGTCTGTCCACGGTCGTGCATGCTGACGTGATTCTGGTACTGGCCGGAGGGCGAGTGGTCGAACGTGGGGACCATGATGAACTGCTGGCTCAAAAGGGCATCTATTCAGGGATGTGGCAAAGCCAGCAGCATATCGGACCTTTTTGAAGAGCGGATGAATTGTGCCCTTGTTGAAACCCTCTTCTGATATAGAGATGAAGCAGTATTTAAACGTGCCATGTTCCTATGGAAGTGATTTAATGGGCTTTGCCGTTTGACAAACTACCTGATTAGAGAGGAATCAATAGACCCAATTGATGAGAAGCGCCTCCGAGACGCGGAAGGAGTCAACAAGCCATGAAAGGATCATCTATTCGAAAGTGCCATTATGCGCTATCGATCTTCCTGCTGCTTGGTATTAGCGTCTGTCCGTTCCTGATGTATCAGGAGCATGCCAGCGCAATGCAAAATTCTACATCCTGCCGCGGCGCCGCTTTCAGGGAGGATGTCAAGGCGCTTTACCAAACTAACACCGACGAACACCCTCAAATGCTTGTTGAGAACCTGCCTAGTGACACTGCGATTGGCGGCGCAGCTAGGCCTCCGGGCGAGGCAAGTAATAAAGAAACAAGCCCGCCCTACAACCCCAAACACCGCACACCCATGCGCAGCAGCGGATGCCTTAATTCATGGGAAAATGTACAGAGAAGCCGCAGAGAAATACGAGAAAATCCTTACCAGCACGACCCCGTTGAACAAAGATACCCTATCCGTGACGACGCAAACAGAGTGGCGGTGGAAGCCGAATCAGAGCAAAAATCCAAGCGGCACCGCATCAAGGAATTGGAGGTGCTGATTCACAATCTGGACAAGCCCCACCATTACCTGGAATTGGGAGACATCTATTTTCAAAAGGGCAACCTGGCCAAAGCGGAGGAATGTTATCGCGCTTCCCTGCAACGCGATCCGCAGGACATCGACGCCCGCTCCCACATGGGCCAATGCCTGTTGCGCCAGAAAAGGCGGAGGAGGCTTCCACCCTGCTCTACCAGGTTGCGTGGAAAATCCCAAGCACGACTACGGATATTCGCTCATGGCCTACGCCGAAACATTGCAAATGCTGGGCGACACGGAAAGCGCGGTCGAGGTCTGGAAACAGGTGCTGGAAAGCACAACTACGCCCGCGCCCGCGTGCAGTTGGGCGAACTCTACCTGGCCGCCAAGAAGCGCGATCTGGCGGAAACCGAATTGCAAGCCGCCGTCAACGACGACCGTCACGCTCCCGCCTTCCAGCGCCAGCGCGACCGCGTCTGGATCCGCCGCGCCGTGGTTGCCCTGGCGCTGATGGGGAAAGCTTAATGTTGGACAAAGGCGGCGCGGCCGCGCCATAATTGGCGGAAATGAAAGCTCAACAAAGCATTAGTATCCCCATTCGCCGAATTTTTACCGCACGCGCCACGCTGCTGACCGCTTTGGGCCTGGCCGGGTTGCTGGCAGGCTGCGCTGTGTTTCATCCGCGCACCTTCAAGACGCTGCCGGGCCTGCAATTGTACAGCGTCCGGGCCCAATTGGAGAAGGACGTGCCCGGCACATTGACCGAGGTGCGCAATTGGGGCGTGAAATTTGTGGAACTGGCCGGGACCTACGGACTTCAGCCGAAGGTCTTCAAACAGCACTTAGACGCGGCGGGACTGGAACGAGTGAGCGGCCAATTTTCGTATGACGAGTGGAGCAAAGACCCCGAGGGGGTGCTCAATCAGGCGAAAGACCTGGGCCTGGTCTATGTCGGGTGCGCCTGGATACCGCACAAGGACCCGTTCGACGAGGCGACGTGCCGGAAAGCGATTGAGGTGTTCAACCGGGCGGGGGATTTGGCGGCGCGGCGCAACATGCACTTTTTCTATAAGTACGCACGGCTATAAATTTCAGCCTTGGGGCAAGGCCACACTGTTTGATTTATTGGTGCAGCAAACCAACCCCGAGAACGTGAAATTTGAAATGGACATTTTTTGGATCGCCCACGCCGGTCGGGACCCGGTGCAAATGCTGGGGGAATATCCCGGGCGCTGGGAACTGATGCATCTCAAAGACATGCGCCAAGGCACGCCCCGACGGGCCTGCTGACCGGGAGTTCGGATGTGAAGAACGACGTGGCGTTGGGGACGGGCGTGCTGCGATTGCCCTCCATTTCGAAGCCGCCACACGCGGGGGTGCAATGGTATTTCTAACGAGGACGACGCCCAATTCCGAGCAGCAAATTCCCGAAAGCCTCAAGTATCTGGATAACTTGAGGGATTGACCGGCGACGTGGCTGAAGTGGGCGGGTCTTTTGGGGGTGACGGCACTCATCTCATGCAATCTCCGTCCTGCCCTTGGGCTTTTTCCGGGGTGCAGGCGAGGGAGAGGGCGGAGAATTTTGCCTTGACGGAGCGCACTTTGTAATACAAAGTGAACGGCGTAGTCATTTAAAACACGTATGAAAACAAATTGGTTCAAGCGTTTTGGGTGGTTTTACGTTCCGGTGTCCATTCCGGGCGCAGTGGTGAGTCTGCTCGCCGTTTTATTCTGTCTCACGGTCTTCCGGGCAGTGGACAGACATTCTCACTCAGCCAGCGACACGCTGTATGGCGTGTTCCCATTCTTGGTCTGCGCATTTTTGCTGGTCGATTGGCTTGGCGGCAGGACCAGTCGGCCAACGGCCTGACAGGCCTTGCAGCCAACGCCAGGTGGCGGCGGGGGCATCCGTTTTGGCAGGGTTGGCGCAGGGCGCAAAAGCGGGCATCGAGTCTATTGTTCCGTATTGCGGCCTGCGTTTCGTCTTCTCGTCCGGACGTTTATCTGGCTGGACAACGGAGGGTGTCTTGGATAAATTTGCGGAATAATTGAATTGATATGACGCTAAAACTCATTGCAGCGCTGAATAAACAGGCCAACCAGGAATTGCAGGCCGCGCAAGCCTATTCCGCCATGGCCTACTGGTGCGACGTTTCTCAATACAGCGGTTTCGCCAAGTTCTTTCATGAGCAAGCGGCGGAGGAACAAGGCCACGCCGCCAAGATTTTCAAGCATCTGGCCGATCGCGACGTGGTCCCGGCCATCGGCGCCCTGCCGGCCCCGGCGGTGACTTTCAAGAACCTGGCCGAGGTGGCGAAGGCCGTCTACGATTTGGAGCGCGCCAACACCGCCGGCATCCACGCCACTTATGAAACGGCGCTGGCGGAGAAGGATTATCCGCCCAGGTCATGCTCCACTGGTTCATCAGCGAGCAAGTGGAAGAGGAAGCCTGGTCGGACAAACTGCTGGTGAAAACCCGCAAGGCCACCTGCGCCGGCGCCTTCTCGAGCCTCGACCGGCACCTGGCCAAAATTCTTTTCGGCGATTCGGCGGGCGATTAGAGTGTTTTGGGCAGAATTTGGATTTGAT
>CAVRZU010000072.1:0-11106 GCA_963725365.1 uncultured delta proteobacterium
CGCTCCCCACCGGCAAGTATCCGTTGAGGAGCAGGAAAACTGTTTCCATAAATGTTGACTGCTCGGCCAGCTCTTCGATCCTGAAACCGCGATAGATCAACTCCTTTTTCGCCGTCGATGAAGCTGATCTTCGTATCGGCGACTGCAACTCCTCGCAGGCCGATGTTCTTAATGCGGACAGTATCTGCGGCCATTTTATCCTCCGGATGGTTTCTCAAGGCTCATAGTTTAGCGGTTTTTGACCATGTTCAATGCGCCGCCATCGAGCAACATTCGGCGCATTCTTTCCGAAACATTCAGAAAGACCATTATCTTTTTACCATCAATATCCACCGACAACTCGACGGCGCCGCCGACAAGATTTTTTCGAATCTCAGGATAGACGATCACTGCCCCGGTATTGATTGAATTGTAGTCATCAGGATTGGCGAACACCAACGGAAGAATTCCGTAGTTGCAAAGATTGGCCATGTGGTTCCTGGCGAAGCTCTTTGCCAGTACCGCCCGGACACCGAGATAGCGTGGCGCCAGAGCCGCGTGCTCCCGGCTCGATCCTTGACCGTAGTTTTCTCCACCGATGACCGTAACCGCGCCGGCATCCTTGCATTTTTGCGCAAATTCAGTATCGATGATCGAAAATACAAACTGGCTTATAGCAGGGATATTCGATCTGAGCGGAAGGACCTTGCTGCCCGCCGGCATTATGGTATCCGTCGATATATTATCACCGGCCACCAGCACCACTTTAGTTTCCAAAGACTCCGGCAGGGACGCGAATGTGGGCAGTGGAGCGATGTTCGGCCCCCGGACGACCTGAGTTTTCATCAATTCCAGGCTTGGCCTGATAATCGAAAGCTCATCGACGAGATATTCTTTCGGGTCTTGAATTCTTGGATATTCCATTTCCCCGGCCAGGTCCCGCGGATCGGTTATAACGCCCTTGAGCGCAGCGGCTGCGCCTGTTTCGGGCGAACAAAGATAGACACGGTCGTCTTTGGTTCCGGAACGTCCCGGGAAATTGCGGGCATGGTCCGAAGACTGACTTGGCCGGTTCCGGGCGCCTGCCCCATGCCAATGTAGCCCAGGCACCCGGGTTCGTGTATTCGCGCCCCCGCACGCAGAAGCGGCACAACCCCTCCCCCTGCGCAGATCCCCCATAACCTGCCGGCCGCCGGGGTTAATATTAACAGACGTCCAGGGGGAATAATGTCTGCCTTCGAGAATCCGGGCTACCACCATCAAATCCCTGAAGGATGAATTCACGCTGCTCCCCACGATGACCTGGTCCACTTTCAATCCGGCAACTTTGCGCACAGGGACCACGTTACCGGGCGAATGCGGCTGAGCGATGAGGGGCTCGACTTTGGAAAGATCAATTTCATCATATTCGTCGTATTCGGCCGATGGATCAGCGCTGAGTTCGATCCAGTCATTCCCCCTCCCCTGGGCTTCCAGATAGGATCGAGTGTTTTTGTCCGACGGAAAAATCGAACTGGTCGCCCCCAGTTCGGTACCCATATTGCCTATGGTCTCCCGGTCTGTCGCCGACAGGCTTTCGACCCCCGGGCCGTAATATTCGACGATCTTCCCGATACAGCCCCTGACGTCATAGCGCCGGAGCATCTCAAGTATAACGTCCTTGGCACTGACCCATTCCGGCAGTTTTCCAATGAGCTTAACCCCAAGCACTTTGGGACAGGGAAAATGATAAGGGTGTCCCGCCATAGCCAGGGCAATGTCAAGCCCGCCCGCGCCAATTCCAAGCACCGACACGCCGGCCGCGCCCGGAGTATGGCTGTCTGAGCCAAGCAGGGTCTTTCCGGGGATTCCGAACCTTTCCATATGAACCTGGTGAGAAACTCCGTTGCCTGCCGGGCTGAAATGGATTCCATACCTGGCGGATGCGCTTTGGAGGTATAAGTGGTCGTCGGCATTTTTATTGTCTGTCTGGATGATGTTATGATCGACATACTGAACGGCAATTTCCGCTTTTATCGTGTCCATTCCCAGGGCCTCGAATCCCAACATGGCCATGGTTCCCGTGGCGTCCTGAAGAAGAATCTGATCGATTCTGATGCCTATTTCCTCTCCGGCGACGAACTTTCCTTCAACCAAGTGGGCTTCAAGTATCTTGTGGGAATATTCTTCGCCACTGCTTCCTCCTGTAATTTTGTGGCAACTTTTCGCTAGATTCTCACCGGACTTGCCATAGGACGCGTCCCGATTCGCTCGGGTCATGGGTCGCAACCCTAGAGTCCGGTACATTTGTTACGATAAACTTGAAGACAAAACCTAAGATTATGGCCAGGTATTGTCAATTACGGATCTAAATCCGGAGGGGGTATGACATAAAAATGAAAGGGACTGCAGTCATTTTATCAGGCTTACAGTCCCTTTTAGATTTCTAATTGAAAGTCAGGCTTTAGTATTTTATTTGACTTTTTCACTGAGGGTCTTGCCGGCTTTGAACTTAACGACCTTTGACGCCGGAATTTTGATCTTTTCGCCGGTCCGGGGATTGCGGCCTTCACGCTGTGATCTTGAACCTACACTGAAGGTGCCAAATCCTACAAGCGTGATCTTGTCTCCTGATGCCAGAGCGTCGGAAACGGCGGAGACGAACCCATCAACTGCTTTCTCGGACTGTGATTTGTAATTCCACCTTCACTTGCGATCTTGCCAACTAATTCGGCCTTTGTCATTTTCTTTCCTCCTCAACTCTTTTAGGTGATGAAAAACCTCCTCCTGAACCGCCTGAAAACTGATGTTTTCAGCACACTTCCCCTCCAACCGGGACCAAATTAAAAATCCGGAACCGGCCGGCAACTCAATTTATTTCTCAGCGAAAAGTCCCTCAATCCGCTTCTGCTCAAGTTTTGACTACATTTGATTCTTATTATACGGATTAATAGCTTTGTCCATAAAAATCGACACCAAAAACGATAAAAAATGGCCACAGCTCTTATCTGAGAAGAATATGGCCTGATAATGCGAAGCGCAAGAGAAATATTCCGGCCCGGCACCGATTTCTTACATTATATTGCTTTTTTTAGGGGTGTCTTTTATAAAAAATTTTACCAGACATCTTCAGTCTCACTGTCCCCTGATCATTCCATAGACCTCTGCACCCTGTAGACGCCTCTTTCGTTTCTAAGTGCAGACATTACTCGCTGGAGGTGCCTTGAGTCTTTCACCTCTATTCGCAGGTGGCAGATGCTTGAAGTATCCGCCTGATTGTCAACCTTGAGACTTATTACATTCACATCCATTTGACCCAGCACTCCATTTAGAGCGGCAAGGGTGCCCCTCTCTCCGGAGTAGATAATCCGGATGTCCACCGGAAAGAGCTGTTCCTACCCGAATCCCATTGGACATCTATTTTCCTGCCTTCGTCGCTTCCTCTTTCGAGAGATTCTTGCATGAAACCCGGTGCACTGTAATCCCTCGCCCCCTGGTTATATACCCCATTACAGGCTCTCCAGGAACGGGATTGCAGCATTGAGCCATTCGGATCAAAACGTCTTTGACGCCTTCCACCATGATTCCTTCTTTTGAAGAAACCGGCCTTCGCTTCTCGACAAGAATCTCTTCTTTGGGATGTTCCTCGTCTTGAGGAAGTATTGTCAGTTTACTGATTACCTGATTGGCGGTAACCTTGTGATAACCAATGCCGGCCAGGAGATCTTCGACGCTTTTCAGGGAAAAGGCCTTGGCAGCCTCTGCGAGCAGGGGTGAATTCAGGTAGTTGTTGAAATTCAAACCTTTCTTTCTGAATTCCCTCTCGCAGATGTCTCTGCCCTCAGAGATCGAACGCTCTCTTTCCTCGGTTTTGAACCAATGCTTGATGCGGCTTATTGCCTTGGTGGACTTGACCTGCTTCAGCCAATCTTTACTCGGCCGATGATTGGCGGAGGTAAGCACTTCAACGGTATCGCCGTTTTCGAGCTCATATCTGAGCGGCACGAGTTTACCGTTTACTCTTGAACCGACACACCTGTGCCCCACTTCAGTATGCACCTCATAGGCGAAGTCAACGGGCGTTGAGCCTTTCGGAAAAGCCTTGACGTCTCCATTGGGGGTGAAGACATATACTTCATCGGGATAGAAGTCGACTTTGAGCGCCTCCATTACGGACCTGGAATCCGCCCGCTCGCCTGCCAAATCCTTGCTCAATTCCATTATTTCGCGGAACCACGAAAAGCGCTGAGTCTCCTGCTGGTCGCTCCGTGTAACCGGTTTACCCTCTTTGTAGAGCCAGTGAGCGGCAATACCTTCGTTTGCGATCCGATCCATCTCCTCGGTCCGAATCTGCACTTCCATTCGTTCTCCGTAAGGACCTATTACGGTTGTATGCAGCGATTGGTACATGTTTGATTTTGGTCTTGCCACATAGTCTTTGTACCTGCCTTCCACCGGCTCCCACAATGCGTGGATGAGGGCGAGGGTTTCATAGCAGGATTTGATCGAATCCACTATGATCCGGAATGCAGTCAGGTCGTATATGCGCGTCATGTCCAACTTTTGGCGCTGCATCTTCTGATAAATGCTGTAGATGTGCTTGGGACGGCCTCGGATTCGGCCGCGGATTTCAAATTCAGCCATCCGCGCCTGCAGAACATCCTCCACCTCCCTGATATAGCGAATCCGATCCTCCTCGGTTTTAGCGAGCCCCGACTCTATTTCATCATATTCTTTAGGATGAAGGCACCTGTAGGACAGGTTTTCCAGTTCCTGCTTCATCCATTCAATACCGAGTCTGCCCGCGAGCGGCGCATAAATATCGAGGGTTTCCTGCGCGAAATTAGCGCCGGATCGGTCGGTTCGGCAGATGGTTCCTCCGATGCCGTCGAGACGGTCTGCAAGCTTGACAAGGACAACTCTGACGTCCCGTGAGATCGCCATGATCATTTTCCGGATATATTCGGCCTGGCGCTCTTTTCGACTGGTGTAGGCAATCTGAGTCAGCCTGGTAACACCCTGGATAATCTGAGCGACCTCTAGGCCGAACATCTCAGTGAGGTCTTCCGGAGTAATGTATTCTCTTTCAAGGCAATGATGCAGCAGACCGGCGGCGATGCTCTCTTCATCGAGGCGCATCCTTACGAGAATCGCCGCGACTTCAAGTGGATGATCGAGATAAGGCTCACCACGCAGGGAGGCTATACCCCTGTAAGCCTTGGAGATAAAAACATAGGCCTTCTCCAGAAGCTGGGTATTTGCCCTGGGAAGATAATCCTGTATTAGGTCCAGCAATTCAAAGAAGCGCAACTAACGCCTCCTAAATGCAGGAGAGCGTGAAGCGGGAAGCCGGGAGCTGGAAGGTGACCAATTCCGGCTTCCTGCTTCTCGCTTCCAGCTTCCTACCTTTTGATTTTTTCGCCCGTCATCTGCTCTACCTCGGATAACAGCCGCTCAAGCAACTCCGGCTCGGAGACCTTTTCCACACGTTTGCCTTTCTTGAACAGGATGCCGCTCCCCTTGCCCCCCGCTATGCCCACGTCGGCCTCTTTGGCCTCACCAGGGCCGTTCACCACACAGCCCATTACGGCAACCTTTAGCGGGGTCTTCACTTGCTTTAGCAGGGCTTCAGCCCTTTCGGCGATCCCGATCAGATCCAGCTCCGTTCGTCCGCAAGTAGGACAACTCACCAATTCGACCCCTCTGTCTCTTAACTTCAAGGCGCGCAATATCGACCATGCGACAAACATCTCTTCTTCCGGGGCGGCGGTAAGAGAGACTCTCAGCGTGTCGCCAATTCCCTCAAGGAGCAAAAAACCAATGCCAAGCGACGATTTTATAGCGCCGCTAACCACTGTTCCGGCCTCCGTCACCCCAAGATGAAAAGGATAGTCAGTCTTTTCGGCCATGAGTCTATATGACTGGATTGTGGTGATTACATCGCTTGATTTGAGCGATATCTTGATCAGTCCGAAATCGTTATCCTCAAAAAACCGGATATGACGCAGTGCGCTTTCGACCATGGCCTCGGGGGTGGGATGACCGTATTTCGCCAGAAGATCCTTTTCCACTGAGCCGCTGTTTACACCTATACGGACCGGGATTTCCCGTTCGCGGGCGGTGTCTATGACTCTTTTTATCCTGTCCGGGCCGCCGATATTTCCCGGGTTTATCCGAATAGCGTCGGCGCCCGCCTGCATGGCCCTGATCGCCAGGCGGAAGTCAAAGTGAATATCAGCGATAACAGGAATTCGGACCGACTTCTTTATCATCGCGAAGGTCTCGGCTGCCTGCTCATCAGGGACCGCAACCCTGACAATTTCACACCCCGCTTCTTCCAGCCTCTCTATCTGACTCACGGTCGCGCGCCAGTCGCGTGTATCGGTATTGGTCATCGATTGAACCGAAACAGGAGCGTCTCCTCCAACTGGAACGTCCCCGATATGGATCTGCCTGCTTACCCCGGCGTTTGTTTTCCAAACTAAGACCTCCCGGCACAAAAAGTTCATCGCGGTCCGGCGGCATGAAACCTGATCCGTCAGCCCGCAAACCCTGATTAATTTTCCCAGCTTTATATTTATGTTTTATTTTAAAGAACTTGCAAGTATTTTCCAATCTCCGGCGCAACTGCGCCATGCACAATTTGAGAAGTGAGGCGGATAAATGAGCGAAATGAAAATTCTCTTTTGCGCATCGGAAGCTGCGCCTTTTGCAAAGACCGGCGGTCTCGCCGATGTGGCCGGTTCTCTGCCTGAATCGCTGCACAAACTCGGCTGCGACGTACGGATCTTTATGCCCCATACCGTTCCGTCCGCGACAACCTTCCCGGCCTGCAACCTGTGGCCCGTAACATGATCATTCCGATCGGGACACACGATTACCATATTCATTTATGGGAAAGCCGCACATTGTCGGGCACTCCGGTCTATTTCCTGGAAAAAGATGAATTCTACGACAGGTCATACCTTTATGGCAGCCCCCTTCGAGGCGATTATGAAGACAACGCCGAGAGGTTTATAGCCCTAAGCATGGGAGCGAGGCAACTTTGCGACTCCATCGGGTGGTATCCGTCGATTTTTCATCTGCATGACTGGCAAACCGCACTCGCAGCGGCCTACTTTCAGATGAACTGGCGCTACGATCCAAAATTCGGCCTCTCGGGAACCGTTTTCACTATTCACAATATTGCCTACCAGGGAGTCTTCCCCGCCGGATTTTTCAGCTTGACCAACCTCCCGCCAAGCACATGGTCGGTACAGGGAATCGAATTTTGGGGACAATGCAATTTCCTGAAAGCAGGGTTGGTTTACAGCGATTTCATTACCACCGTCAGCCCCAGATATGCCCGGGAAATTACCACTAAGGATTTCGGCTTCGGCCTGGAGGGAATACTCGAAGAGCGAAAAGACAGCCTTCGGGGGATACTGAACGGAATTGACGTAAACACGTGGGACCCGCAGACAGACTCCTTTCTCCCTCAAAGATTCAGCAAAGACGATCTTTCGGGGAAAAAAGTCTGCAAACAAGCCCTATGCAGCCGGATGGGTTTGGAAAACAGGTGCGAGCTTCCGTTGATCGGGATGATCGGCCGTCTTGCAACCCAGAAAGGCTTCGACCTGCTCGAAAAAGTCCTGCCTGATTTGATGAAACTCCCTGTGAACCTGGTAATACTTGGAACAGGTGACGCCGCCATCGAGGAAAAGATCCGTAACATGGAAAAGCTCTATGCACACCATCTCAAGCTCATCACTCGCTACGATGAGGAAATGGCGCACCTTATCGAAGCCGGAGCGGACATTTTCCTCATGCCTTCCCGATACGAACCCTGCGGACTCAACCAGATGTATAGTCTTCGCTACGGCACAATCCCTGTGGTCCACGCTACCGGAGGGCTCGACAACTCGGTCCTCGACGTTATGGAGTATCCGGATACGGGGACCGGCTTTAAATTCTACGATTATGAACCCGGCGCCTTCCTTGACAGCGTAAAATCAGCGCTGGATCTATTCAAGGCAGTCCACAAATGGATCGAAATTCAAAGAAGAGCCATGATTGAGGATTTTTCCTGGGACAGGTCGGCAAGACAATACATCGAGGTATACGAGAAAGTGCTGGCCTCTAAAAAAGGATTTGGAACACGGCCTGGACCTACACCTGGTCCGATTGGAGGGGTCGTCTTATGACAGGCCTTTTATATTTACCAGATTAGAATACATACCAGGCTTAAGTGCTTCGCACCTTGCAGGCTAATGTGATACCGGCATCGGGCGGTGAGGGGGAAGAAGTCGCACGATTTTTTGGCATGACGGAAGATAATAGTGGTGGAAATGAGGTCAGAAAAACGCTCATCTAAGCGCCCTGCTGATGTCTTGTCGGAGAACATCTATAGCGAACTGTTGCCTGGGCATCTCCAGCTTATTCCAGGGCTTAGCGACGTTTACGAGCTGGAATTGGCTTTCTATGAAAGTAAACTCCTCGTCTGACGACGAAATTATCCGTCGCGGTGCTTACTTTGCACAGGTGGGAGAAAGCTCGACTTACCACACCCTGATTTGTGGTGGGGCGGCGTTGCGGCTACCGCGTTTCTCTTCGGCGAGGCTGAGATCATTTTTTGAATCGAAGCAGTTCAAAACAGGTTATGCGACACACGGCTTATTTCCTTATCGAGGTAAGTTTCACCCGCAGATGGTCAAGGCATTGCTCAATGTCATGGGGCTGAAACCTGGCGAGACGGTTCTCGACCCCATGATGGGATCAGGAACTGTGCTCATTGAGGCGAGCCTGATGGAAATCAAATCCATCGGCATAGACGCGAGCCCGTTTTGCCAATTCATGGCTCAAACGAAACTAGCCGGTTTGACAGTGCCTCTTGAGCCCATTCGCGCTGCTCTAATAAACAGCAAAGCGGTTTTCAGCTACTTTCAACAACGCGTCGGACATTCAAAGCCTGGCTCCAAAATCCAGTCGCGATCCTCATCATCATGTTTTCAAGAACCTGGCGCGGATTACAAGGCCTCACTCGGAACCAGTGCGGAACTGCCTGGAGGCTGCATGTCCGGACCTGTTCGTGATTTCCTCCTCCTCGCATATTTAGACGCCGCTGGCTATTCTGAAAGAAGCACACGCAATTCCCCTTACGTGCAGTTTCGCGCTATCCTTCAACGATATCTGTCTGTAGCCGAAAAGATCCAAAGAGTTCTCTCACAAGTGGACTTGGAACTGGCACCGGCCATTCCCTTGCAAGGGGACGCACGATTTCTTCCACTACAAGACTCAAGTGTTGACGGCGTCCTCTTTTCTCCTCCATACAGTTTTGCCATTGATTACTTGAAAAACGATTCTTTTCACCTTGAGTTCCTCGGTGTTGACATGGATGCCTTGCGAGAAAAAATGGTCGGCCTTCGAGGGAGAACACCTCGGCAGAGATTTGACTTTTACAAGTCCGATATGAAATTAGTGCTTTCCGAATGTGCACGTGTTCTGCGTCCGGGTCGATGCTGTACTATCGTAGTGGGTACCAATGACAATCAAATCGGAAGAATGTTGGGAATCCCTGCGAGCAGCGTTCCGGGGATAGACGAGCTGCTCCTTGATATGAGCGCACCATGTGGATTTCACCCGATTATGAAACTAGGCAGGCAAATCACTGGAATGGCAAATACTATGCGGACAGAGTACATCACGGTTTTGGAGCGCGAGTGAGGCGTTGAACTACTGGAGCGCTCTGCCGTCGGTACCTTTCGGGATACGTGGGGCGGAAGCACTCACTCCATCATGTTCGATTGCAATTACAGTCAAAAGGCCTTCTTCAATCCTCAGTGCTCCCCATAGCCCGAAATACGGTTCGATTTCAGCGAAGTTGCCAACCCGATCCGTGAGATATCTGTACATGGCGCGGGTCGGGAGGACTAAAGCTCCACCGATGAAGATACCCCGCAGTATTCCGAGAGCCATTTTGTTGAGCGCGCGATGGCTTGAAGAGATGTTACCCGTCTCCCATTCCATGCAAAACAGCCGGTTTCCAACCGGTATAGTCGCGTCAACAGGCCCCGGTCGTCTAAGTGAAGCAACATCAACACGGTTTTTCAGTTTCCAGCCGAGGGAATTCAGATGTTTCATACAAGCATCTTTTATCGGCTTTACTCCGCTGCCCTCGCCACGTTTTTTGCCCGGCTCGTCACGAAGCGTGAAGGAGCCTGAGTGAGGAGGCCATTCGATAGGCTGGATGGCGCTCTTGATATGGTTTTCGATTGTCTTCCATTCTCGTGAAGAGGAGAACCCACCGATATCAATCAGATGCTCTATCCGGATTATCTTCATTAGTCTGATCACCCAATTGCCCAGGGTTTTGCCCCGACCCTATTAAAGCGCGCTCAACGCACAAAACGATTTCGGAAGGCGGCACTTTTAGAGCTGCGGCCAACTGAAAGATCGTTTTCAGAGAGGGGCTCTTGCGGCCTCGCTCAAGTTGGCTTATGTACGTACGGTGATACCCGCTCTCAAAGCCCAACTCTTCCTGCGATATCTTCCGCGCTTTGCGTAGCTCCATTAATGTCAGTCCGAATGCTCCCTCAATGGTCAACGGCATCCCCTTGAAATTTTCGGCTTCCGCTTGTTGCTTTGGCGTGTATTATGATGTAGACTAAAAATCTACAGACTATAGTATTCACATACAGTGACAAGCCATTTGAGGACACTACCGATGAATTATTCTGACTTCTTCGAGGCCTTGGGGATAAACTGCGCTGACAGGTTTGCGGTAAAACGATTCGCGAGCGCTTCGGGCGTATCGGTGGACCAGCTCCAGCATTACAATGACAGCAACACTGTGCCATCAGGATGTGATTTGAACCGAATTTGCTCTGCATCCGGGCTAGAGCCGATCGAGTTGATGCTAAAAATGGGGGTGTTGGACCGCCGGATACTGAAAGCGCTGAAGGCCAATGCTGGAGAGGTATTTAAACTTATCAAAGACGATGTCAGGCATCCGGAAAGTCAAGTGGACCCTCCACCTGTCGTTTTTCAGACCAACTTTGGGCAACTCCATCAAGGGGATTGTTTAGCCCTCATGCAGCATATGGAAAGCGATAGCATTGATTTGATCTTTGCCGATCCCCCGTTCAATCTCAAAAAATTATATCCTTCTGG
>CAVRZU010000073.1:0-8003 GCA_963725365.1 uncultured delta proteobacterium
TACCATTTCGCTCCTTCACCGCTGTAGGTGCGCTGATCTCGGAGTTGGTCCCGGCAGACTCCCGGGGTTTTGCAATGGGAGGTTATACTACTTGTATCTATATAGGTATGATGTTGAGCTCACTGATAATGGGGGCAGCGGCCGGAGTGTTCGGTTTTCGGGTTTGCTTTTTGGTTACTGCGGGCCTTATTGCAGTCGGGGCCTCGGCGTTCAGCCTCATCTTCAAGTCAATTTCGACCGGTGAAAGAGCACTTTTCAGAAGCTCGTAGCAATTAGAGGATACCTTTTTCTTTAATTGCCTATTGAGTCACTGGACATAAGTTCCGATATGAGTGATAATTTTCAGGTAACAATCAGCGAGATCAAACTGTTGCTCAGGAGGCTTCCTAATTGAGTCCATTTTATAAGAACCTGGCCCTTTGGCTGGTGATCAGCCTGATGGTGATCCTTCTTTTCAATATGTTTCACCAGCCCCAGCGGTCCAGCCTCGAGACCACGTACAGTCAATTTCTTGCTTCCGTCCAGAAGGGCGATGTCTCCCAGGTCACTATCCAGGGCGACCATGTGCTTGGCACTTACACAGACGGCAAGCCGTTCAAGACCTTGCCCCACATGATTCCGAATTGATCAAGACTTTGCGGGACCACGGAGTCAACATTCAGGCAAAACCCGAGGAGGAATCTTCCTGGTATATGAACGTGCTTGTTAGTTGGCTCCCGATGCTGCTCCTTGTGGGCGTATGGATTTTCTTCATGCGCCAGATGCAAGTCGGGGGCGGAAAGGCGATGAGCTTTGGAAAAAGCAGAGCTCGTCTCCTTAACGAAAGTTCCAAAAAGGTGCTTTTCAACGACGTGGCGGGAGTGGACGAGGCCAAAGAAGAATTACAGGAAATAGTCGAGTTTCTGAAGGACCCGAAGAAATTTACCAGGCTCGGAGGTAGAATACCCAAGGGCGTCCTGCTGGTGGGCGCGCCGGGCACGGGCAAAACTCTTCTTGCCCGGGCGATTGCCGGTGAAGCAGGGGTGCCGTTTTTCACCATTAGCGGCTCGGATTTTGTCGAAATGTTCGTGGGCGTCGGCGCTTCACGCGTTCGCGACCTGTTCATGCAGGGCAAAAAAAATGCCCCCTGTATTGTTTTTATCGACGAGATCGACGCTGTGGGTAGACATCGGGGCGCCGGCCTCGGCGGCGGCCATGATGAGCGCGAACAGACCCTCAATCAGCTCCTGGTCGAAATGGATGGCTTCGAGTCCAATGAGGGCGTGATCCTGATCGCTGCGACCAACAGGCCCGATGTTCTCGACCCCGCATTGCTTCGCCCCGGCAGGTTCGACAGACAGGTCGTGGTGCCTGTGCCCGATATAAGAGGCAGGGAAGGGATACTTAAAGTCCATTGCAACGCCAAACCGCTTTCTCCCGATGTCGACGTCCGGGTTATCGCTGAAGGGCACGCCCGGATTTTCCGGCGCCGATCTGGAAAACCTGGTCAATGAGGCAGCGCTTCTTGCGGCACGCAAAAATAGAGACCTTATCGCAATGTGCGACTTCGAGGATGCCAAGGACAAGGTCATGATGGGACTCGAGCGAAAGAGCATGATCCTGAGCGATGAGGAAAGGCGCACTACGGCCTTCCACGAAGCGGGGCATGC
Organism: uncultured delta proteobacterium; assembly: GCA_963725365.1. GTDB lineage: Bacteria > Desulfobacterota > Syntrophobacteria > Syntrophobacterales > Syntrophobacteraceae > SbD1. The sequence continues at coordinate 1,650 of CAVRZU010000073.1, forward strand.
TTTGGTCGCAAGATTGCTCCCCGGTGCGGACCCACTTCACAAGGTCACTATCATCCCGCGTGGACGTGCGCTCGGGCTTACACAGCAGTTGCCCCAGGATGACCGCCATACCTACCCAAAAGACTTCCTGGTCGACAGCATTGCCATTCTCATGGGAGGCCGCGTAGCCGAGGAGCTTTCATTCAATATGAATACCACCGGTGCGGCTAATGACATCGAGCGCGCGACCCAGATCGCGAAGCGAATGGTTTGCGAATGGGGAATGAGCGAGAAGATGGGGCCCGTGAGTTTCGGCAGGCGCGACGAACAGCCCTTCCTTGGCCGCGATCTCGGCCATCAGAGGGATTTCAGCGAACAGACAGCACTCAGCATAGACAACGAAGTGCGGCGAATAGTCGATGAGAATTACCGGCGAGCCCGAGTTATTCTTTCCGAGCACCATGACGTGCTCGAAAAGATCGCGCTCTCTTTGCTGGAGCGTGAGACACTGGATCTAAAGGATGTTGAACGCGATTATAAACGAGCTTGAACCAGGCCTTCTCTCTACTATTCCGGTCAAGGTTCCGACCTTTACCCCCAGGGCCTCCGCGTGCATTGTCGAAAGCGAAGTCGCGGTTTCCGACGGAGACGGTCAGGATAGTGCCGAGACGCCGGCAAGTCCCGCACCCGTCAGGGTAAACTAGTCTGCATATAGCGCGGGCGCAGTCTCAGTACTGTCGCCCGCCGGTCCAATGAAATCAATTCCAGAAGCATGCGGTCGATAAGGTCGAAAAGCACCCCGCACAGGCCTCCGTAGTTCATCGTGGCCCCAAACAGGACATTGCGCAGATAGTCGACTTTCTCGCTCACTTTCCCTAACTTGCTTACGGTTCCAATTCCTGCCGCAATTTTTTCTTCAAAGAGCAGTCGCTTGGCCAGAGCGCAGAATTCCAGCGTTTTTTCTTCCAACTTTTCGGCGCTCCCGGACCACTCTTCGCCCAAGCCTTCCGGCACAACCCCTGAATCCGATTGAACGGCTAATTTTTGTTCCAGATCCGACATATAGCAAAGCGTCACGTATAGAGATCCGTACTCGAGGCCCCGTATGCCCCGTTTCCAGTTGAGAAGCCATGGCTTTCTCCAGTTCCAGAGCAGGTTGGTTTCTCCGAAGGCGATGAGGCCGGCGGCGGCCTGCTTTGCCTTGGAAATCCCCGAGGGAAGGTCGGCACGAGGCGCCGGCAATGCTGTTGACTTAAGGCCGACGATTTGTGGACAGACATTGCGCACGATGGATATCTCATTTAAGTAATGTAATATGTTGGAAAAAAGCCGATTCCCCCAATCATCGCCGGGGGTTTCGAGATGCGCGTAGGAAAGGACCAGCCGGCCCTTTCCTTTTTCAATCCCGATTATGGCCGGTTGGCCCTTGATCCTTGCCGGATCGAGGTTTATCCCGTAGGCTTTCTCCAGCTCCTTCCAGCCGGCCTTCTCATCCACGTCGCATGCTCTAAGGTCTGCGACCTGAAAGCCGTCGCCGGGCACAGTGTATGAAGCCAGGCACTCAGCCGGGCAGCCGGGGTTGGGTTGAAATTGAGAGGGCCACCAGATGGAAACGGGGATCTGTGCGGGAATATCCTTCCAGGCAGGATGCGATAGCGCTCCGGAGACGTAAATCCGGCCGCTTGCGCTTGGAAGGCGCTCCGAAAGTGGCATTCTGCGAATAGGGGTAAGATTCAGGGCTGGAGGGCTCGACAGGGCCAGCCCCGCGCCACCGCAAAATCCGATGTAAGATCCGCCTTGCTCTATGAACCCGGCTATTCTTAGTCTGCCCGCTTCTCCGAGCGATCGCACCTTATGGGCGGCCCATCCTCCCGGTACAAGCAGAATGCGGAACGCATCGAGGCAGCCTTCGCAAATCTGCAATGCGCTGAGCAGCCGAAACGGGATCTCCAGCTTTGATAATGTCTCTATGCAAAGAAGCCCCCATACAAGCGACTGGGTCCACAGGACAGCCACGGGAGGACCGTCCCAGCCGGGGGCGCTGTAATCAACCCGGGTTTTTTCCGTTAGCATTATGGCTGCCGGTCCCCTCGTCTTTTTCGGTCTTGACCGTCCCGGATTTTTTGAGCAGGGCGACACCTCCCTGGACGTTCACCGTGTTGGCGATTCCCGCCCGGTCCAATTGGCGCATAGCTTCGTAGGATCGGACCCCCGAGTTGCACACCAAAAGCAGCCGTTTGTCTCTTGGGACCTCCTCCATTCTCCTGTTCAGAGTTTCCTGGGGAATATTGAGCCAGCGGTCTCCAAAACGCTCCACAAAAGGGGCCGCGTTGGCCGGGCCTCTAACGTCCAGGCAAATGCAATCGGAGCTTTCCTCCAGCAGAAAACACCTCTCGAACTCATCGGGTTCGAGAGGCCGGTTTAAGCCATTGAGTATATTCTCAGCCGTGTTTCCCGCCGCGTTGACTACGTCGAGGGCCGACGCAAAGGGAGGTGAGTAGGCTATCTCCAGATTCGAGATATCTTCGACTGAGGGTTTGAATGGAAGAATGGCGGCCACCGCGTTTATACGGCCGACCACTGCGTCGCCGTTTGCGCCAACTGCCTGCGCTCCCAGGACGCGCCGGGTCTTTTGGTGGACCGTTAGCTGAAAATAGATCAGCTCCTGGGTCGGATAAAAGTGGGCCCTGTCGGCCTGGACAACAAGCACCGGAACGGCCTGGAAGCCGTTTTTAAGGGCAGCTTGAGGCGTTATGCCCGTGGAAGCGACTGCGAGGTCGAAAATCTTGATCGCAAAACTTCCCACCGTCCCGGAGAACTTCGCGGATCCGCCGGCCAGGTTGGTCCCGATTATCCGGCCTTGCCTGTTTGCAAGGGAACCCTGCGGAAAAAAAACCGGTTTTCCGGTGATGAGGTGAGGGATTTCTATGCAGTCTCCTCCTGCGTAAATGTCCGGATCGGAAGTCTGAAGCATCTGGTTTACGGTTATCGCTCCCGATGGCGAAACAACAAGTCCGGCGCTCCTGGCAAGCTCCGCGTTGGGGCGGACTCCAGCGGCGGTGATTACCAGTTCCGCCCGGATAGAACCATCGGGCGTTATCACCTCCAACCCGCCTTCCTCCTCATTTTGCCTGATCTCGGTCACTCTGCGCCCCATATGGAGCTGCACGCCTTTTTCTTCCAAATGAGTCCTGATGATCCCTGCGAGCGAACGGTCGAGAATCCCGGGCAAAACCTGCTCTTCTATTTCTACCAGGTGGGTCTCGATCCCCCAGAGATCGCCGAGCGCCTCCGCCATTTCGCAGCCTATGGCCCCCGCGCCTATGATTACGGCCCTGTCCACCTTCCCGCTCGAGATTCTATCCTTTACGGCAATCGCCGAATGAAGGTCTGAAACGGGAGTCACCCCAGGCAGGCCGATGCCGGGGATCGGCGGCTTATTTGGTATGCTTCCGGTTGCTATCACCAGGCGGTCGTACGGGAGGTCTTCCTCAACCCCGGACCCAAGGTCGAGGACCCTCACTTTCCTGTTTGCACGGTCGATCGAAAGCGCCCGGGTTCGAGTCATTATCCGGACGTCTTTTGCGTCCTGGAAAAACTTGGGGGTTCTCTCCATGTGGAAGCTCGTGCTCATAAGTTCCTGCACGCTGCTTATATCACCAGAAATAAAGTAAGGAATTCCACAGCCTCCATAGGAAATGTATTCGTCCTGATCGACTATGACCACATCGGCGTCAGGTTCGAGCCTTTTCAACCGGCATGCCGCCTTCGGCCCAAGAGCCACACCCCCGATTATCACCACACGTTTTATGCTCATAACACGTTCCCCTTAATACGCGGAGGCAAGACCTCCGCGCGAAGGCAGCGAAAGGCAGAATTTCGAACAGGATTTACAGAGCCTGCCGCGGACTCGATCCGGGGATTAATAAACATCCCGGATCAGAATATCTGTCTTCTGTCCATCCTTTCGTCCTGAATTAAACGGTGTTTTCTCACTCAGTCCTCAGTCCTGAATTTTCAGTCGTTGCCGAAACTGCGGATTGCACCGCAGTCCGGGCAGGTCCAATGAATTCCGTTACAAGTCATTCCCCAGAAATTTTCTTCCATGCAATCGGAACAGATCATAAACCCGCATAGACAGGTCCAGCAAAAAATCTGCTCCTGCGAGCAGGTTGAGCAGACATACTTTTCGGGCCGCCGCCATCTTCCCTTGCGCCCGGACTTTTCCAAACCGCTCATTATTTATCCCTTCACAGCTTTTTCCCAAATATTATCTTAAACCAAATATTGCGCCTGTGGCCACGAAAATCAGGTTGAGTCAGGGATGCATGATTTCAGTTTCTGGCTAAAAGTGATATTCTGTCCTTAATAGGCATAGGATACCTTGCTCAATGAAGGAGGACTGGATGGAAGGATTTTCGTTTTTTTCGGTTAGTGACTTCTCCCTCTTCATGACCGCGCTGAAATTCGGCGCTCATAAGCATAGGAAGCAGAAAAGAAAGGGTGCGGATGAAACACCCTATTTCAACCATCCCATCGACGTTGCCGAAACCCTTTGGAGTGTCGGCGCCGTCCGGGACATTGCTATTTTAATTGCTGCACTGTTGCATGACGTAATAGAGGACACAAAGACAGAGCCCGAAGAAATCGAGCAAAACTTTGGCAGAGCGATCCTCTCGCTGGTCTTGGAGGTGTCCGACGATAAGGCGCTTTCGAAAGAAAGGAGAAAAGAACTCCAGGTGCAGCACGCGCCTCACCTCACCATGGGCGCCAAGCTGATAAAGCTGGCCGACAAGATAAACAACATAAAGGACGTAACCCATTCGCCGCCGCCGGACTGGTCCCTCCAGAGGCGCCTTGAATATTTTGATTGGGCCGAACGGGTTGTTTGCGGCATGAAGGGGAGCAATCAGGGGCTTGAGGGGGAGTTTTACAGATTACTTAAAGAGGGCAGGGAAAAACTTGAAAAGCCAGTTGTCAATTCCTTTCAATGATATCACGCCTTTGCTCATTCGAACTATTCTCAATGAGTACCAGTTACCCTGGAGGGGTGTCCACGGCATCACCCATTGGGCGCGTGTCCTTGAAAATGGTTTGCGCCTGGCTTCACACACCGGTGCTCAAACTCTGGTGGTGGCGCTCTTCGCTGTTTTCCACGATTCGCGGCGTACCAATGAAAGCCGCGATCCCGGTCACGGCCGGCGTGGGGCAGAGTTTGCCAGGATATTTAACGGCAAGGCATTTCATCTCTCAGAGGATGATTTCGCCTTGCTCGAAACCGCCTGCGTCTACCACACGGACCGTCTGACCGCTGGCGATGTCACCGTTCAAACCTGTTGGGATTCCGACCGGCTCGATTTAGGGCGTGCCGGCATCAGTACCTGACCCGAAATATCTTTGCACTGCGGAGGCCAAACAACCGGAGTTTCTGAGTTGGGCCTATGAGCGCAGTTGCCTTCAATATGAGCCTGAAATATGCAGATACTGGGATATCCCCGAAAAATAAGACCTCCTCGCGACAGTGGCAGTCCTCAATTCTTCTTTCATGAGAATTCAAAAGGATGTGGTATATGTCGCTGTCCATGGGCCAGCACGATCGACGATGTCAACGAGGCGGGCACCATCTTCTTTAACTTACCCTACACATCCTCCTGGATAAATGATAGATTGATTACTTTAGCATATAAAAATAAAAACTATTATTGCTTGAGCAAAACAATTTGTAAATCACCCATGGTTCTTTGCCATTGTTTCAAATGTAGTAAATATTAAGAAGAGGATGATGTCGTGCTAGCTGATTACGACTACAAGCGCCGAAAAGTATGTCATGCTCATGTTGCAAAGTCACTGATGTAGGTAGGATATTTATTATGAGAGTAAAATTAACAATCTGTGTGAAGCAGAACACATGAAGGAGACCTTGCAGTACAATGGCCAAAACAGGTAACAGCAGGATTAACAGTACAAATAGCATTGGGATGATAGATCAGTGTATATATGGATACAGGTACGTATGAACACATCTCCATAAATAGAGAGTAAATGATGTGTCACACTTATTTATATGCTATTTTGTTTTGAATGGATGAGAAAAATTAAGACCACTACTCCCTTATCAAATATAAACTTGGCATAAAATGCAAATGCTAGGACAAAACAACAACAACACCATCACTGAGACAATTTAAAGGGTTTAGTTTGGGTTTTACAGAGAGGAATAGTAGTTGGTACAAATGGCATTTTCAAATATGTATGAACATATACATGAAACTTTAAAAATAAAGATTGAATTATTTTTGTCTCTGAAAAGTATGGAGTTAGGAAATAACAGGAGAAATGGAAATGAAGTAAGTAATGCAGCACAGTAAAAAAAAA